>JBAZKX010000530.1:0-2503 GCA_041650575.1 Desulfobaccales bacterium | reverse complement strand
CGGGTGGAGGTCCTCACCGTCGCTAGGGTCAAGCATTGAAGAGCAGGGCGAAAAGGGGAATTATGACCACCTGTAACACCAGCCATAAGATAGTCGAGCCCAAGGCCGCGGCCCTCTGGGTCAGGGACCTTCAGGATCGCGGCAACAAGGTGGTCTTCACCAACGGCTGCTTTGATCTGCTGCACCCGGGGCACGTGGCCTATCTGGAAGAGGCTCGCTCACTGGGGGACGCCTTGATCGTGGGGGTCAACACCGACGCGTCGGTTACGCGTCTGAGTAAAGGCCCCGGGCGGCCCTTGAACCCGGAAGCCGACCGGGTCCTGGTGTTGGCCGCGCTGGCCTGCGTGGACCGGGTGGTGTTGTTTGCCGAAGACACGCCCCTGGCGCTGATCACCCTGCTTCAACCCGATGTCCTGGTCAAGGGCGGCGACTACCGGCTCAACCAGATCGTGGGCCGGGAGGTGGTGCTAGCCCGGGGGGGGCAGGTGCTGGCCCTGCCCTTTGTGCCGGGTTACTCCACCAGCGCCCTTATCGACCGCATCCGTTCGGGGGCTTGAAGGCAGTCCAGGAAACCGGATTTGTTTTTCCTGGTTCAGCTCCCCGGCTGGAGCGCACCGCCGCACGACGGGCATTTCCGGTGGCCGCACGCCTGGCCCGCCTCTTGGGGGACTTCTTTACCGCAGGAGGGGCACACGCACTTCGCCTTGACCTTGGGCTCGGACCCGGCCTCGAACCCGCAGCAGCCGCAATCGCAATCCATGCCATGACCTTCTAAAGGCATAATCGTCACCTCGCACTTTTTTATCAAAACATAATAACCGGGCCTCAAGAGTCAAGTTATTTACAAAGAATAATTCCGGCGCAGGCGGCCCTTCTAAAGGATCGGCGGGAAGAGGCTTAGCCGCGGTTAGGCGGGGTATTTGGGGTTTCCAGAGGGAAGGTGAAAGAGAAAGCGCTGCCCCGGCCGGGGGCCGTATCCACCCAGATACGGCCGCCGTGGGCGTCGATGATGCGTTTGACCGTGGCCAGCCCCAGGCCGAAGCCCCGGCTGTCCCCTTCCCGGGCGCCCCGATAGAAGACCTCGAAGAGATGGTCCAGGTCGTCCGGGGGAATCCCGGGGCCCTGGTCCTGCACGGTAACCCTGATGGCGGGGTCCTCCGCCGCGGCCGTTAGCGTCACCCGGCTAGGGGCCGGGCTGTACTTGATGGCGTTCTCCAGGAGGTTTTCGAGTACCCGCCGGAAGAGGAGCGGGTCCGCGGTAAGGGGCGGCAGGGCTGGAAACAGGTGGGTTTCCAGGGCGATGTCCTTGTCTTCGGCCAGGGGTTGCAGCAGGGTGATAACTTCCCGGCACTCTTTGGCCACGTCCAGGACCTGGGGTTGGGGGGTTAGAATCCGCAGGTCCAGGCGGGCGAATTCCAAAAACCGGCTGACAAGTTTTTCCAGCCGGTCCATCTCCCGGTAGACGGTCTGCAGATAATTTATCTGCGGCTCGGCCAAGGGGCCTACTCTCCCCTCCAGCAGCCGGCGGATCAGTCCGGCCATGCCCACCACGGGAGTTTTCAGGTCGTGGGCGAACATATTGACCAGGTGCCGGCGCTCGGTCTCGAGGCGCTTCACCGGGGTCAGGTCCCGGATGATGATGGCCCCACCCTGGAGGACCCCGCGGTCGTCCCGGAGGGCGAAGGAACTGATCATCACGGGCACCTCCTGGCCGGAACGGTTCCGCAGGGTGAGTTCCTCCGTGGCTTCTTTTTGTCCCTTCAACACGAGGTTCCAGGTGTTAGGGTCCCCGCCCTGAAAGTGCAGGACTTCCAGGACCGGGCGTCTCAGGGCTTCAGCCCGGCTATAGCCCGTCAACCTCTCAGCCGCGGGATTGAACTCGGTGATCAGCCCCAGATGGTCCGCGGTGATCACGGCCCCCGGGGTTTTCTGGATCAGAAAGCGGGACCAATCTTGAGACTGGGAGAGGCTGGCCGGCGGTGTATCAGACATTTTCAGTCCCGTGAGTCACGGCAGGAGCGCGACAGCTTAAAGATAATACGAGACTTTTTAACAGTTTTTGCCTGCCGGGGCAATCTGATTTCCTCCCCCAGAAGGTGGAAATGGCGGCGCCGCAAGGGGAAAACCCTGGCCTTAGCCGGAAAATTATGGTAAAAATTCCCCTAGTCTTAAAGGAAGGTAACATGTCAGAAGTGCGCACACGCTTTTCCCCCAGTCCCACGGGCTCGCTGCATTTGGGGGGCGCCCATACGGCGTTGTTCAACTGGCTCATTGCCCGGCATTATCAAGGGACTTTCATACTGCGGATCGAAGATACGGACCGGGAGCGCTCCCAGGAGCGCTATGTGGACGAGATTCTGGAAGCCATGCAGTGGCTGGGCCTTACATGGGATGAAGGCCCTTATCGCCAGATGGAGCGGCTGCCCATCTACCAGGACTATATCAACCGCTTGGTGGCCAGCAGTGCGGCTTATTACTGCAACTGCCCGCCCCAGGACCCCAA
>JBAZKX010000529.1:0-2507 GCA_041650575.1 Desulfobaccales bacterium | reverse complement strand
ATATTATCATCTAGACTCCGGCATCCGATATGTCGTTTATGGCCATACTCACGATCCCCTGGTGTCGGCGGTGCGCTCGGACCCTCCTGCCCTCGGCGACTCCGTTCCCTCCGAAAAGGTCTACCTCAACAGCGGCACCTGGCGGGGCCGCTATTATAAAAGTTCCCAGGACGACTCATTTATCCCCTGGAAGAGCATGACCTACATCATTTTTTATAAACCGGGGGAACGGGACAATCCTTATCCGGTGTTCGAGACCTGGACCGGGGCCTTGAAGACGACGTAGCCGCGGCAGTAAATTTTCCATTACCTCGGCTTAAAGATTATGGCTTCGCACCCCGATGACATTTATTGGGAGGAATGGTTCATGGAAAAAAAGGAAGCCGAGGCCATGGAAGAGCGCCTGGCCGAGATGGGCAGGCGCCTGACGGAGTTGAAGAAACGGCTGGAGGCGGCGGAAGGCGAGGTTAAGGCGGAGTTGGAGAAACGTATCGATGCGGCCGCGGCGGGCCAGGAAGAACAACGGCGCCGTCTGCAACGGCTGAAAGACGCCGGCCTGGACCGGTGGGACGCGCTCAAAGGCGAGGCTGGTCAGGGCTGGGAGGAATTGGAAAAATCCTTGAAAGCCCTGGCGGCCAAACTGAAGAAGTAACCATTAAAAGGGGCGACATCGGGAGGCGTCCCGGTCCCCGGGCCGGGACGCCTTGCACCCGGCGGCAGCGTACTTATCTTGTCAGGAAGCACTTCTTCCGTGCCTATCCTTCCCCAAGGAGCCTGACATGTCGGAACCCCGGCCCAACCGCCTGCTCGCCACGACCAGCCCTTATCTTAAGCAGCATGCCTATAATCCGGTGGATTGGTACCCCTGGGGTCCCGAGGCCCTGGAGCGGGCCCGCCGGGAAGACCGGCCCATCTTTTTGAGCATCGGCTACTCCACCTGCCATTGGTGCCACGTCATGGCCCATGAATCGTTCGAAAACCCCGCCATCGCTGGCATCATGAACGATAACTTCATCAACATCAAGGTGGACCGGGAGGAGCGCCCCGACCTGGATGAGACCTACATGAACGCGGTGCAAGTGCTCACCGGCCACGGCGGCTGGCCCCTGAGCGTCTTTCTCACCCCGGATTTGAAGCCCTTTTACGGCGGCACGTATTTCCCCCCGGAGGACCGGGGCGGGCTGCCCGGTTTTCCCCGCCTGCTGCTGGCCCTCAGCCAGGCGTACCAGCAGAACCGTGAGCAGTTGACCACTCTCTCCCTCAAGGTGGAAAGCCACGTGCAGCGCCTGGGGGAGATGCCGGGGGGCGGCGGCGACCCCAGCCGGGAGGCCCTGGATCAGGCAGCCCAGCGCCTGGCCCGGGACTTCGACCCGGTGCACGGCGGCTTGGGCAACGCTCCCAAGTTTCCCCGGTCCCTGGAGTGGGATTTTCTGCTTCATTATTTTCATCTTTCCGGGGAGGCCCCGATCCGAGAGCAGCTGGCCTTCACCCTGGAGAAGATGGCCCGGGGCGGCATCTACGATCAATTGGGCGGGGGCTTTCATCGTTACAGCGTGGACGCGGCCTGGGTGGTGCCCCATTTCGAGAAGATGCTCTACGACAGCGCCTTGCTGGCGCCCCTCTACCTGGCGCACTGGCAGTTGAGCGGCAGCGAATTGTCCCGTCGCATCAGCCGGGAGACCCTGGATTTTATCCTGCGGGATCTGGGTTTCCCTCCGGGAGGCTTTTATGCTGCCTGGGACGCGGACAGCGAAGGCGTGGAAGGCAAGTACTATGTCTGGAGCCGGGAGGAAGTGGCCCGCGTGGCGGGGGATGAGGCCGCGCCCCTGGTGATGGCGGCCTTGGGAGTTACCCAGGAAGGTAATTTTGAAGGGACCAACATCCTGACCCGGCCCCTGTCCCGCCTCGATCTGGCGGCCCGGTTCAACCTGACGCCGGACCAGGCGGGCCTGGCCCTGGAAGAGGCAATGGACCGGCTGCGCCGGGTGCGGAGCCAGCGGGTGCCGCCCCACCGGGATGAAAAGGTCATTGTGTCCTGGAACGGCCTGGCCATCACCGCCCTGGCCCTTGGGGCCCAGGTCCTGGGAGAGCGGCGCTACTATGAGGCCGCGGCCCGGGCCGCCCGCTTCCTGCTCCAGGAGCTGTTTAGGGAGAACACCCTGTTCCGCATCTGGACCGCGGGCCAGGTCAGCGTGCCGGGCTTTTCCGAGGATTATGCCCTGTTGGCCAACGCCCTGCTGGATCTCTACGAGACCGATTTTGATCCCTTCTGGGTGGGCGAGGCCCGGCGCCTGGCGGCTCTGCTGGAAGACAAGTTCCTGGATCCGGCCGACGGCGCCTTTTTTTACGTGGACCGGGACCAGGCCACGCCCCTGGTGCGCTCCAAAAGCCTCTATGACCAGGTTTTGCCTTCGGGGAACTCCATGGCGGCCCGGATGAATTTCCGGCTCCATCGCCTGACCGAGGACGCCAGGTATCAGGCGCGGGCCCAGGCGATCCTCCGGCAA
>JBAZKX010000528.1:0-2508 GCA_041650575.1 Desulfobaccales bacterium | reverse complement strand
TCACCGACCTATAATGGCCCTTTGGAGGATGCCATGACCAACAAAGAACGGGTTGTCGCCGCCCTGAACCGGGAGGCCACCGACCGCTGCCCCATGCAGATCAGTTTTACCCCGGAATTCGCCGAACGCCTGGCAGTCGACCTGGGGCTCAATGAGCAGCACCACAATCCCCACGGAGGGGGCAACAGCTACATCCTGGAGCGTGCCCTGGGAGTAGACATGCTGCAGAGTTCCGTGGGCTGGGCCAACTGTTATTATGCCGACCAGGATGCCTATACTGACGAATGGGGTGTCTCCTGGCGGTCTGCCAGCTATGGTACACCCTTCGGTTCCGGTCGGTACACCGAGATAGTCGGGCACCCCCTGGCCGAAGACTCAGCCATCGACAGCTACCAGGCCCCGGACCCGCACCGGAAGGAATTGTACGAAGACGCCAGCCGGCTCATACGCGAGTATGGCAAGGAATACTATATCTGCGGGGTCACGGTAACCACCATGTTTGAGACAGCCTGGGCCCTGCGCGGCCTGGACAAGCTGTTGATGGACTTTGTACTGGATCCGGAACTGGCCGTTCGGATCATGGACATACCCTTCCAGTACCATCTGGTTGCAGCGAAACGTCTGGTGGAACTTGGGGTGGACATGATATGGACCGGCGATGATGTAGGAGCCCAGCAAGCCATGATCATATCTCCTGAGATGTGGCGCCAGTTCTTCAAGCCGAAAATGGCGCAATTCTTTGCCGAGCTCAAGGCCATCAATCCGGATCTGAAGATAGCCTACCACTCCGATGGGGCCATCCAGCCAATCCTGGATGACCTGGTGGAAATCGGCCTGGATGTACTCAACCCCATCCAGCCTGCCAGCATGGATCCGGCGGACCTCAAAGCCCGGTACGGCGACAAGCTCTGCTTCTGGGGGACCATAGACGAACAGGCCACCCTGCCCTTCGGCTCCCCAGCCGATGTAAGCCGGGAGGTAGCTCAGCGGCTGGCAACCGTCGGAGCCGGCGGCGGCCTGATCATCGGTCCGACCCACCATATCCAGCTGGATACGCCCCTGGAGAACCTCTACGCCATGGTGGAAGCCATCACGGGCAAAGGTCGGGCCGAGCCATAAACCCTATACACACTGTAATGCTGGGCGAAACTACCCGTCATGCCCAAAGGCAGGTACGCACCGGAGCATCGTCATGGAAGCAATCCAGCAGTACTGGACCCGGACCTGGCCAAGGCTTTCCCCTCCGACGAAGCCGTAAACAAGGCCCTCCGCCTGATCCTGCAGGCAACCCGTATTCCCGTAAAAGCAGAGCGTTGACAATCCACTGCCCAAGAGGCAGTTATATTTCCCCACCAAGTCCGACAGCCTTTTGGTCATTTAGATCGTACTCAGCCTTCCAGTGTCCCGTACAAGGCCAGCAAGTTCTCTACGGGCATGGTTCTTTTATACCGGGAGGGCGATGGAGAAGAACCAGGTCGCGACGGCTCCGGCTTGGAGTCGGGGAAGCTGGAATCCTGCTTTTCTGGCTTGGGTGAAGCCGTCCATCGGTGCCGATGCGGGTTCGAGTGCAAGGTTCCTCTGGCCTGCCCATCCTCCGCCGTTTATCCAGACGCCCAAATAGGGCAAACGTTGGGTGTCCCACGCAATTTGAAGGTGGTACTCAGCATCGCCAGTCCACATTTCCGCGCCGACGCAGCAGGAAGGCTGCAGGAACCAATACTTGAGCGCCAGGGGACGGTCCTCCGGAGGAAGGCGGTCTACGGGCAATATGCCGGCACCTTCGGGAAAAGGGTATTCCATCCCATATCCCGGCAGCGCGGTGGAATCATACGCGTTGATCAGGCGAAGCTCCCCTGCGCGGACGCCCTCGGAGAGCTTTAGCCGGAAGCCTCCTTTTGGCCCCATGTCAAACAGCGGATGGGCGGCCCAGATCCATTCGAACTCCGAGCTGCCGGTGTTCTCAAGGGCGTAGTCAATCCTGAGGGTCGGCCTCCCTTCGCAGTCGGCGCATAGCCGGAGATCCTTGCGCAGCGAATACGGAAAGATGCGGCCCTGCAACTCCAGGGAGGCCGCGGCGGGAGTCGCCGAGAGCAGCGACCAAGGCAGCCGCCACGCTTCCCCGTGGTCCGGAATCATCAAGTCAGGCCAAGGTTTCGAGCCATAGGACCCGGGCAGTATCGCCGGAAACATATCGTCAAAGCCCGATGAATCTGCAGCCGAGAAGGAACCTATTGGATCAATCTCCGGATATGTTGCCCCTTCGTACTGCCAAAGTAGTTCCCGGTTCAGCCGGAGATCGCGGATGGAGGCTATCTTCCCACCTCGCTCCGGCAAGACCACCACCGCGAGCCGCCCGTCTTCCATGCGTATCGCGGCTTCGCCCTTGAAGGTCATGCGCGCCGGACTTCCAGTGAACCGGAGAGCTCCCGCCTCCGCCTGCGGATGCGGTCGATGTCTATCGGAAGGGACCCGTATTCATGCACCGAACGGTACAGGGTTTCCGCGTTT
>JBAZKX010000527.1:0-2510 GCA_041650575.1 Desulfobaccales bacterium | reverse complement strand
CAATCATCCAGGGTCATGCGGTGCAGGTCCTGGGCCCAGCCCACCACCGGCCAGTTGTAGGGGTGCTGGGTGTAGGCGGTGGCGAAGAGCTGCTCCTCCAGCAGTCCGAAGGGGCTGTCCACCGAGCGCAGCTTGCGTTCGCTGATGACCACCTGGCGCTCCGGCTGGAAGGTGTCGTCATCCAGCTTGAGGTGCAGCAGGCGGTCGGCTTCCAGTTGCAGCCCCAGTTCCAGGTCCACCGCGGGCAGATTTTCAAAATAGGAGGTGTGGTCTTTGGTGGTGAAGGCGTTGATCTCCCCGCCTTTGGCCTGGAGGATGCGGGAGAATTCCTCGGGACCCAGGGTCTCGGTGCCCCGGAACATCAGGTGCTCGAAGAGGTGCGAGATGCCGGTGATGCCCGGCAGTTCGTGGCGGGAACCCACCTTATAATGAATCTGCAGGGAGACAATGGGCAACCGGTGATCCGGGAGCACGAACAGGGTGAGGCCGTTGGACAGATTAAAGCGCACCATGGCGATATCGGGCTGCCAGGCGGCCGGATCAAACTGTTGGGCTGGGGTCATGAGCAACCTCCACAAAAGATTTTGGGGCGAAAAGGCAAAAAGGGAAAGAGGCGAAAAGGGAAAAGACCAGGAATTCCCCTTGGCTTTTTGGTTGAACCAGTATTATCCATCTCGTTCCCAAGTTGAACTTGGGAACGAGATGGACTCTGGGTGGAACTTGGTGGCCTTGGCGTTTTGGTGGTAACAATATCATTCATCTTAATGTATTCCGGGATACCCGCTCCATTTCCGCACCAGCGTCTCGTCCACTTCCACCTTCAGGGGGGTCTGGGCCGTGAGTGGGATGGCCTGGGGCGGCTCGCCCGCCAAGACCCGGCGGGCCAGGTCCCCCACGTCCTCTCCCAGGCGGCGGTAATCCAGGGCCACCCAGAGCAGCGCCCCGGCATGGGAGCCTTCGGGGTAGCCGCTCACCACCTTTACCTTCATCTGGCGGCCCCAGTCCAATACCTGTGGCGCGTAGCGGGCCGCGCTGGCCGCGGGCGGCAGATAAATCACCCTGGCCCCCCGCTTCAGGAGCCGTTCCAGGGCGGGCCCATCCGTGGCGGCCCCGGTGCTGGTCTCGGTCAACGGCTTAATCCCGAAACGCGGCGCCTCCTTGAGGAACTGCCGGGCCAGATCAGCGGCCACCCCGTCCGTGGGGTCGTAGAGCAGACCCCAGGTGACGCCCTTACCCAAGAGGCCGGCGCCGTGTTGCAGCGCCGCGTTCAAAGGCGGCGGCGAGGCGATGCCGGTGACGTTTTCCTGGTGAATCTCCGGATGGTCCGGTAAATAAGCGGCCCCGGTAAAATAGGGGTCGGCCACCAGGCCGAAGACCACCGGAATCTTTTTTTCTGCCGGGGCCACCAGCATGAGAGCCGGGGTTCCCAGCACCACCAGGAGCCGCGGCCGTTTCTCCCGCAGGCGGCGCAAGGTTTCTTTCCCCTGGGGTCCGAACTCCGCAACGCAGACCACTTCCACGGCTCCCAGCCTGGCCTCTAGCCCGGCCACCGATTGGCGCAGCCGGGGCGAATCCGGAGAGCCGAACACGATGATGGGACCCGGCTGGCGGCCGCAGCCGCTCAGGATCAGGGCCAGGGCCGCAAGCAGCGCCGCAAGGAGGAGTTTTCGGTTTTCGGTTGTCGATTTTCTGTTGAAGGTTATCGGCCTGAAAGGAATTTTCATAAGGGAGGTAAACTCATGGTCAGAGCAGCCATGCCTGAGCCTCTTGGCTCACCCGACCTTTAAGGAGGATCGGTAAGGCGGGCTTCCGGGCCCGCCGCCAGGTTGGGGCAACGGTGCGTAGAACGCACCCTACGATTCCCTCCGAAAACTGAAAACCGTTTTTTTATCCTAATGGATGACTTTGCCGAGGCGGTCCCAGCGAATCTTGAAGTCATTGGTATTCCAGGATAAATGGTAAACCAGACCCTTCAGGCCTCCCAGAAAGGCTTGATAGAGCGGTTCGCCCGACGGCCCCTGCCAGGAAAAATAGATGATGAAGGCCTTACCCCGGAAATTATCCATGGGCACGAAGCCCCAAAACCGGCTGTCGTAACTATGATCCCGGTTGTCCCCCATGACGAAATACGAATTGGCCGGCACCGTGACGGTCGCCAGGTTGTCCCGGGCCGAATCGGTGGGGCGCTGCGGCGCCGGGATAACCAAGGGGTCGTCATAGACCGCCTGGGGGGTCTCGGTCAGCTTGCCGTTGATATAGATTTTCTTGTTGATGATCTGGATCTTGTCGCCGGGCAGGCCCATAATTCGTTTGATGTAGTCCTTGCTGGGGTCCTGGGGGAAGATGAACACCACCACGTCCCCTCGCTGGGGGGTGCCCATGGGAATCCAGACCTTGTTGGTGAGGGGGTTGCGGATACCGTAGGCAAACTTGTTCACCAGGAGGTAGTCGCCGATGAGTAAGGTCGGCTGCATGGACCCCGAGGGAATGGAGAAGGCCTGCACCAGAAA
>JBAZKX010000526.1:0-2513 GCA_041650575.1 Desulfobaccales bacterium | reverse complement strand
CGATTGCGGAATTGGTGGATTATCCCGTGCTGATCAAGCCGAACATCAGCGTGGGGGCCCGGGGCCTCACCAAGGTCATGGATGCCCGGGAACTCCTGGAATTATATCCGCGTGTCGTGGCCCGCTATGGGCCCAGCACCATTCAAGAATTCATTCCCCAGACCGACCTGCAATACAAGGCGCAATTTTTCCTTGACCGGCACGGGGAAGTCAAAGCTCAGGTGGTGTATAGCAAAATTCGCCACTTCCCCCTGGAAGGCGGCGTGAGCACCCTGAATTGTACCGTGGCCCGGGAAGATATCTGCGCATTGGGCCGGCGACTGCTGCATGCCATGGACTGGTATTCCTACGCCGACATCGACCTGATCACCGACCCCCGGGATGGCCAGGTCAGGGTTATGGAAGTAAACCCTCGCATCACCGGCAGTGTCAAGATCTGCTTTGAGGCCGGGGTTGATTTTGCTGACCTGCTGGTAGCCTTGGCAATGGGATGCCCCTTGGCAACCGTGAAAGGATATCAGGCAGGACTTTACCTGAGACATCCGGGCCTGGATCTCTTCTGGTTCTGGAAATCAAAAAATCGCTTGCGGGCTGATCCCAGCTGGTTTTGGTTCTTTGGGAAAGACCTCAGATACGACGTCTGGAGCCTGGAGGACCCGGGACCTTTCCTGGCCTATGTCCTGGGCAACTTGAGAGACCTGTTCTCCCTTGAAGCCCGGAGATATAAGTATCAGAGATCCTATCTGGGATAATTTTCATATCCTGGTCATATGTACTATAATCGGAACAAGTAACAGCTTATGATTAATTTTCTCACCATTGATGTGGAGGACTGGTTCCACACTTCCGCCCTGGACCCTTATATCGGTCCGGAACAGTGGGACCACCTGGCGCCCCGGGTGGTTGCCAATGTGCAGCGGTTATTGGAAATCCTGGCCTCGCACCAAACCCGCGCCACCTTCTTCATCCTGGGGTGGGTGGCCGAACGGTTCCCGGAATTGGTGCGGGAAATTGATGCCTTGGGGCATGAAATCTGCAGTCACGGGTATCGCCATCGTCTCATTTATCATCTAGCTCCGGCCCAATTTAAGGATTTTTTGCAGCGCTCCAAACAGATTTTGGAAGATATCGTGGGCAAACCGGTTCGGGGGTATCGGGCCACCAGCTTTTCTATCGTCCAGAAAACTCTGTGGGCCTTGGATTTAATCAGGGAGGCGGGGTTCATTTATGATTCCAGTATCTTTCCCGTCAGTCATCATGATATCTATGGTTTGGGTGGCTGCCCTCGCTTCCCTTTCAAATTTGAGAATGGCTTGATTGAAATACCCCCTTCCACCATCAAAATCTTCGGGAGAAATATCCCTCTGGGTGGCGGCGGCTATTTTCGCCTTTACCCTTACTGGATGACGAGACTGGGGATTCGTCGGATCAATCGGGAAGGGTATCCTGCCATGGTTTATCTCCATCCCTGGGAACTGGACCCCCAATGCCCCCGGGTTACCCAGGCCAATAGCCGCACCCGCTTCCGGCAATACATCAATCTCACCAAAACCGAAGGCCGGCTCCATCAATTGCTGTCGGAATTCACTTGGCAACCGGCAAGAAATTATCTGAATGAGGCTGAGAAAACCTTATTACAGTTTAGCTTGACTGAAAAATCAAATAAAATGCTTGACTAACTATGGACACCGGGTAGTAAATTTGTTGAAATTTCGGGGTCCTTGCGAATCAGGCAGAGGTTCTTTGTGAAACAAGTTATCCAGAGTTATAAAAACGGGAAGATTACCCTGGAAGACGTGCCCGCGCCCGCCTGCAAAGGCGGGGGGGTGCTGGTGCAAACTGTAGCCTCCCTCATCAGCGTGGGCACCGAAAAGCTCATGATTGAAATGGGGAAAAAGGGCCTGCTGGGCAAGGCCCGGGCCCGGCCGGACTTGGTGCGCCAGGCTTGGGCCAAGGCCAAGAAAGAAGGTTTCTTCAGCGTTTATAAAGAGGCGATGAGCCGCCTGGATGAACCCATTCCCTTGGGATACAGCGCCGCCGGCGTGGTTATGGAGGTCGGCGCCGGCGTCACCGGCTTCAAGCCTGGCGACCGCGTGGCGGTGGCGGGCGCCGGCTTCGCCTCCCATGCAGAAATGGTTTGGGTCCCGGAAAACCTCAGCGTCCTCATTCCCGAGGGGGTCGATTTTGACGCTGCCGCGTTTGTGATGTTGGGGGGCATTGCCCTCCATGGCGTGCGGGAAGCGGCCCTGACCCTGGGGGAGAAGGCGGTGGTGCTGGGGTTGGGCCTGTTGGGCCTGATCAGCGTGCAACTCTTGAAGGCCCAGGGCTGCCGGGTGGTCGGCATTGACCTGGACCGCCAAAAATGCGCCCTGGCCCAGGAACTGGGCGCCGACCTGACGTTGGTTCCCGGCCAGGATGACGTCGAAGAAGCTGTAATGAATTTTACCCGGGGGCTGGGGGCCGATGCGGTGGTCATCACCGCGGCCAGCAAAGACAATCAACCCATTCTCCTG
>JBAZKX010000525.1:0-2513 GCA_041650575.1 Desulfobaccales bacterium | reverse complement strand
GGTGGACCCTTCATCGTGGAGGGAATGGAACAGGGCCATAATCTCTACCCCTGTTTTCGTGTCCAAGGCACCGGTGGGCTCGTCCGCCAGCAGTATCGCCGGCGAACCCGACAAGGCCCTCGCTATGGCGACCCTTTGCCGCTGGCCGCCGGAAAGCTCCGACGGTATATGGTGTTCCCTTCCGGCGAGGCCTACTTTCGCGAGCATGGCCATGGCGGTTTCCTTCCTCTTCTTGAGGGGAACTCCCTGGTATATGAGCGGCAAGGATACGTTCTCCAGGGCCGATTCCCTGGGTAGCAGGTTGAAGCTCTGGAAAACAAAGCCGATGCGGCGGTTGCGGATTTCTGCCAGCTGGTTGGGCTTGAGCTTGGACGTTTCGTCCCCCGCCAGGCGGTACGAACCCAGGCTTGGCGAATCCAGGCAGCCCAGTATGTTCATGAGTGTGGACTTGCCCGACCCGCTGGGGCCGACTATGGCGACGAACTCCCCGCCGGCGATGTCGAAATCCACCCCATCAAGGGCTTTCACGATCGTCGGCCCCATCTGGTAATGCCGTGAAAGATCGCGGACCTCTATCATCTGGTTCCTCCGGATCCCGGTATGGTGATGGGCAGTACGGATTTCTCGGTGGTGGAACCTGCGGCGGGAGTCGGAGTGGCAGGTGCCGCTACCGGCATGGCCCCGGGTACGACTACCTGGGCGCCTTCTTCGATGCCTGAAAGCACCACCAGATTGATACCGTCATCCGCTCCTGTCTCGACGCGCTTCTTCACGACTTCGCCATTTTCCACCACGTCAAGATAGCTGCGCCCCCGAACGCTGGAAACGCTTTTCGAGGGAACCACCAGCCCCTTGTCGGAGGAGATGAGTATGGAGAAGTCCGCGCTCATACCGGGCCTCAATTTTCCTTCCTCGTTGCCGATGACAGCGGAAACGGTAAAGATGGAAATATTGTTCACGATTTCCGCGATGGGGCTGATGGACTCGACTACGGAGCGTATGGATTCCTCTCCCACCGCGTCTCCGGAAATTGTCACCGGCCTGCCTATCGTTATTTTTCCGATATCGAACTCGTCCACCTCCGCACTCAGGCGCAAGCGGGAAACATCGCCAAAAAGAGCGATCGGACTGTTGCCGGATAACAGATCGCCCTCTTCTGCAAAGGACTTGAGGACCGTGCCGGCAAAGGGCGCCCTGACGACGGCGTCCTGGACCTCCCGTTTGGCCTTATCCAGCGCGAGCCTCGCCATCTGCACTTTAATCTCCGCCGTTTCCAGCGCAATCTCCGCATTCCTGAGGGCTTCCTCCGCCAGTAATAGCTTGTCCGGGCTTGCAGCCTTGTTTTCCACCAGGATTTTGGTGTCCGTCGCATCCTTGCGGGAGCGTTGCAAGGCCAATTTGGACTTGGATACGTCCAGCTCGGCCTGAGATAGGTTGAGCTCGGCCTGACTCAGGTTGTTCCGGGATACCGAGTCGTCCAAGGTAGCCACAATTCCGTCCTTGGCAACCTGCTGACCGCTCTTTTTGACGGTTAGCAGTACCGCCGAACCGCTGGTGCGCAGGGTTATTTGCTGGTAGGCTTCGACTACCGCCGCGCCTTCCACAAGCACCGAGATGGTGCCGTTTTTGGCTTCCACCGTAACTGGCCCTGTGGCCACCGCGGCAAGCGTTTCAGGTTTCTTGGAGAAGAAGGCAAAATATGCCGCCGTACCTACGACTGCCATGATCACCAAGGCGATGAGGATTTTCTTCATTGTTTTACTCCGTTAAGGGAAATTCCTGCCGCATCCCACGCGCCGGCAGAGGCTATCATGCCAAGATATGCCTGGCTAAGGTCGGTTTTGGCTTTTTCAAGGGCGAAGGAAGCGCGGGCCAACTGTACCTGGTTTGCGGCTTCGTCTTCGGGACTGAGTTGCCCCAACAAGCGTCGGGTGTTGTTTACGGCGTCTATCTCGCCGGACAGCTTCACCCCGCGTTCCGCCTGGGCCAAACTGTCTTTGGCTTTGAGGTAGGCCGCGTACTTGCTTCTGATTTGCAATTCCAGGCCCTGCTCGATGGCTGCCAGCCTGCGTTCCTCCAACTGGATGGCCCCCAGGAGGGACCGCCTTTGGGCGTCATTGACGGGGTTGAAATTGCCGCTTATCCCCACCGAGATTGTCAGGGAATTGTCCGGGCTTTTGGTTGTGTCAGCCACCTTTTCCCAAGCCTTCCAGTCCGTTCCCAGGGTAAGCGCGCCGGTGGCGGTACCATACCCAAGGGATGATGAAAAACCGGGTGTGGCGTACAGGATCCTGGGCGTCAGGTTCACGTCCAATGCCGTCTGTGCATCCAGGCTTCGGCGTACGGTTTCGATCTTTTGCCTTTGGGCAAGGACGAGGGGACTGGCTTCCTTCGCTATGGTCATGAGTACTCCGGGTTGGGGAAGCTGCCTGATTATTTCTTCCTCTACCGGGGCCTGGAAACGGGGCAGATCAAAGATGACGCTTTCGGGACTCGTCTGCTGGTCGGTAGTT
>JBAZKX010000524.1:0-2514 GCA_041650575.1 Desulfobaccales bacterium | reverse complement strand
CATGGAGCCCGTCAAGCAGAAGCGCATCGCCCGGGAAACCCTCGAAATCTACGCCCCCCTGGCCGGCCGCCTGGGCATGTTCCGCCTCAAGGCCGAACTCGAAGACCTGTCCTTCTATTACCTGGAGCCCGAAGCCTATCAGCAGATTCAGGACGGCCTGGCCCGGAAAAAAGGCGCCCTGGAGAAATACAACCGGGAGATGTGCCAGTTTCTGCGGGAAAAACTGGAAGAGCACCACATCAAGGGGGAGGTGAGCGGCCGGGTCAAAAACTTATACAGCATTTACCGCAAGCTTCAGGCCCAGCAGATCACCCTGGATGAACTCTACGACCTGTTGGCCTTCCGCATCATCGTGGACACGGTGCACGAATGCTATGAGACCCTGGGGGTCATCCACGCCCTCTTCCGGCCAGTGCCTGGACGCCTCAAAGATTATATCGGCATGCCCAAGGGCAACATGTATCAGTCCATCCACACCACGGTGATCGGCCAGGGCGGCGAACGCCTGGAAATCCAGATCCGCACCTGGGAGATGCACCGGGTGGCCGAAGAAGGCATCGCCGCTCATTGGAGTTACAAAGAGCGCCGGGCCTACCACGAAAAGGATGCCCAGCGCTTTTCCTGGCTCAAGCAGATGGTGGACCTCCAGAAGGAGTTGAAAAATCCCCAGGAACTCCTGGAGGGGGTGCGCCTCGAACTCTACCCCGATGAGGTTTACGTCTTCACCCCCACCGGCGACGTCAAGGAATTGCCCCGGGGCGCGACGCTGGTGGATTTTGCCTATGCCATCCACTCGGAAGTGGGCAATCGCTGTTCCGGCGCCAAGGTCAACGGCCGCATGGTGCCCCTGCGCACCGAACTCCAGAACGGCGACACGGTGGAGGTCACCACTTCGCCCCACCACCATCCCAGCCGGGACTGGCTCCAGTTCGTCAAGACCACCAAGGCCCGCCACAAGATTCGCCAGTGGCTCAAGGTGGCGGAACGGGAGCAATCCGTCGCTCTGGGCAAGGAACTGCTGGAGCGGGAGCTGCGCAAGGCCGGGGCCAGCCTCCAGAAGCTGATCAAAGAAGGGGATGAGCTGAAAAAGGTGGTCCAGGAATTTTCCTTCCGGGCCATCGACGATCTGCTGGCCGCCATCGGACACGGCAAGGTCTCGCCGGGACAGGTGAGCAACCGATTGTTCCGGAACGTGGCCCCGGCGGTGGAGGAAGTGCCGGCCTTTGAGCCCGAGGTCAAGCGCGGCAAAGAAGAGCCCGCCGGCCTCAAGATCAAGGACCTGGACGATATGCTGATGCGGCTGGCCAACTGCTGCCAGCCCATCCCGGGGGACGCCATCATGGGCTACATCACCCGGGGCAAGGGCGTGACTATCCACCGGGCCGACTGTCCTTACCTGGCCAGCACCGAGACCTTTCGCCACATCCCCGCGGAGTGGGATGGCGGCGGCAGCCCCAATAAACTCTATCCCGTGAAAATCCAGGTGGTGACCGTGGACAAGCCCGGTCTGCTGGCGGATATCACCAGCGCCTTGAAGATCGCCGACGTCAACGTCACCAAGGCCTCGGTGGAGACCACCGCGGAAAACAAAGGGGTCGCCCAGTTCACCATTCAGGTGGCGGACCAGGTCCATCTGGAAAAGGTCTTCGGGGCTCTCAAACGGCTGAAAGAAGTGATTTCGGTGCGGCGGATGATGGGGTAGGGGGGGAGTGGTCAGTTGCCAGTAGTCAGAAAAACCATAATTGGCAACTGGCCAAAGCTGGCTACTGACAACTGACAACTGGCTACTGCTTTACGCCGGCTTGACTACCTTACCGGAACGCAGACAGCGGGTGCACACCTGGATATAACGGACGGAGCCCTGGCTCAAGGCCCGGACCTTCCGAAGATTGGGTTTCCAGCGGCGTTTGGTGTGATTGTTGGCGTGGCTGACGTTGTTGCCCACTGCGGGGCCTTTGCCGCAAATGTCACAGGCATAGGACATAACGCATCCTCCTTAAACTTTTTAAGTTTATAAAAAAATTCGCAGGAAGCAAGGGAAAAAGGATGAAATTTTCCGGGCGGGGGAAAATCGCCGCACTGGTCCTGGCTTTGGCGCTGGTCTGGGGACTGGCGGCCGCGGGCGCGGGGGCCGCTGATCCGGCCCCCCGGGAAGAAGCGGCCCTGTTTTCTCTGGCAGACTTGGGGCCGGTGGATTTCTCCCCCAAAACCGTCACCGTCGAGCTCTATATCGGGCCTGAGCCCGAGCTGGCCGATTGCCGCCGCATGGCGGCCCAGGCCTGGGAGCAGGTGGCGCGGTTCTATGCCCGGCTGGGCGTCAACCTGGTGGAGGTCTCCGGTCTGGCCCAACCCGGGCCTCTGGCCCCGGCCAAGCGCCTGCGCATCGAACTGTTGGCCGACAAGCAATGGCTGGCCCGGAGCTATAAGGCCTTTGACGTGGCGCCGCCCTTTCAACTGCGCTTCCTCCAGGTCTGCCTGGACAAATGCGCCTTTGCCCACCTCAACCTGTCCACC
>JBAZKX010000523.1:0-2516 GCA_041650575.1 Desulfobaccales bacterium | reverse complement strand
GACGAGCTCGAATCCGCCTGCTGCGAAGTCATGCGGGTCAACGGCCAGAAAGAAGCCTACATCCGCCCCCTGGTGTTCCTGGGGGAAGGGGTCATGGGCCTCAATCCTGCCGGCAGCCCCGTGGAGGTGGCGGTCATCAGTTGGGTCTGGGGGGCCTACCTGGGTGATGAGGGCCTGGCCCGGGGCATCCGGGTCAAAACATCCTCGTTCATTCGCCATCACGTCAACATCATGATGACCAAGACCAAGACCGTGGGGAACTACGTCAACTCCATCATGGCCAAACGCGAGGCTGTCAGCGCCGGCTATGACGAGGCGCTGCTGTTGGACACCGCCGGCTATGTGTGCGAGGCCTCCGGGGAAAATATCTTTATCGTGAAAGACGGCGTGCTCAAAACGCCGCCTTTGACCTCCATCCTGCCGGGGCTCACCCGGGACTGCGTCATCGTGCTGGCCCAGGACCTGGGCCTGACGGTGAAAGAAGACCGCTTCTCCCGGGACGAGCTCTATCTGGCGGACGAGGCCTTCTTTACCGGGACGGCCGCGGAGGTGACCCCCATCCGGGAAGTGGACCTGCGGGTCATCGGTCCGGGCCACCCCGGGCCCGTTACCAAGCAGATCCAGGAGGCCTATTTCGCGGTGGTCAAGGGTCAGGATTCGCGTTACCAGAGGTGGCTGACCTATCTTTAAGCCGCAACGCACCTGCGTCGCAAAAAAGAGGCGGGCCCCAGGGCCCGCCTCTGTCATGTCCGCTTAAAATTTATCCTATCCAAAACCGAAAACGGTTTTAAGGTTTGGCGCATTCCTTGACGTACTGCATCAGGATGTCGGTTTCGGTAATCAGCCCCACCAGGCGGTTATCTTCCACCACCGGCAGGCAGCCGATCTTCTCCTCCATCATGATTTTGGTGGCCTCGCACAACTCGAGATCCGGAGGAATGGTAATCACCCCGGTGACCATGACATCCTTGATGCGCAGAGTTTTCATCAAATCCCGAGTGTCCTTGCTGGCGTAACCCAGGGCCTGGGCCAGGGAGCTGCGGAACAGGTCCCGTTCGGAGACAATGCCCACCAGCCGGGTGCCCTCCACCACCGGCAGGTGGCGAATCCGCCCCAACCGCATGATATCGTTGGCCAGGCTGAGTTCGTCATTGACGTCCAGGGTGGCCACTTCTTTCACCATGATCTCTTTGACTTTCATGAAGGTCCTCCCCCCGCCTCAGTTCGCTCTTTTATACCATAGAATGCATCGATTAGGAATTGAAGATGCCGGACTCGGGTCATTACTGGCAAGGCCGGGGAAGAAATTAACCTCACAGGGAGGCTAGCCACTCCTGACCCCGGGTGGCCAGTGCCGCCAGGGTGGTCAAAACCCCGCGGGCGGCCTCGGGACTCAGGTAGCCCGTGCCGCAGGCCGGCGTGAGGATCGACTGATTCAGAATCTCTTTAAGGGTGCGATTCTGATCCGCGGCCAGGCGGGCGGCCTGTTCCTGAAACCGGGTCCACAAGGTGTCCGGGGTCTCCTGGAGAAATTCCTCCCCGGTGGGGACCAGGCCCCAGGCCAGCCAACCGCCCCGGGCCAGGAACTGCGCCAGCGCCTGGTCATAGAGGCGGAGGCTGTCAAAATATCCATAGGAGTCAAAGCTCAGGATGTCGATGGGAGCATCGAGCAGCAGGGCCCAGTCGGTGTTGCCGCAGCAGTGCATCCCCAGGGTCAGGGAGCCGGCCGCGGCTTCCCGGGCCTCTTCCAGGGTCTGAGTCAAGATGATGCCGACTTCCTCCCGGGACATGGGCAAGTAGGCGGAACCGAAGCCGGTCAGGTAGGGTTCATCGATGAAGAGAATGGGTTCTTTGCCCACCTGGCGGAACTGCTCGGCCTGCCAGGCCACCTTGCGGGCCAGACCGGAACACACCGCCTGGGTCAGTTCCCGGTCATAGAGAATGGGCTTGCCGCCCGCGTCTTTGACCACGCCGGTAAAGGTCACCGGCCCGGACAACTGGCCCTTAAGGGCCGAGCCCGGACAGCCCTTGGTCCGTACCGCGTCCAGCAGGGCAAAAAAACCCCGGGCGTCCTTTTCTTCAAAGGCAAAGGGGGCTAAGTCGCCGGACAGGATGGCCTCGTAAAATTGGGCCAACGCCTCATCCCGGGGGAGGGCCGGATCCATGCGGACGAGGTGCTCGGTTTCGTCGATCTTCAAGGCGGGCAGGCCTCGAGCCGCCTGGGCCGTCATATCCTCCAGGTACCCTAACTGGACCATCTGGGGCCAGTAGGGGATCTGGGGCATGGTTTCGAGAATCAGGGCCACGGTCTCTTGGGGATCGGTGAAGGGCACCGACCCGATGCCGGTTGCGGCCAGGGGCGAAAGTACGGGCATACGCTCCTCCTAAATATCTACTAAACCGTAATTTTTTTACTCCGGCTTGTCAAGCCCGGCGCCGGCCTGGCAGGCGGTGGCTCCATTACCCCACCATTATAGGCACGGACGAAACGCGACCCCGTGGGGGTCGCCTCCAGG
>JBAZKX010000522.1:0-2522 GCA_041650575.1 Desulfobaccales bacterium | reverse complement strand
CGGACCACTGAGGCCGACAAGGTGCGTTGTGGACTGAAGCATTTCGAGACTCTGGGCGTGCCGTTTGCGGTGGCGGTGACCGCAGACGAGGTGTGAAAAGGCGATTTCTGAGCATCAGGTGGGAGGGTACTATATGGTCCATTAATAGCTCAAAGACCGCCAGGGCCACACCTTCTCCTTTGCCGACCGGCACCATTACCAAAACGTAGTGGTGGCCCTGGCCGATACCATCACCCTCATGGCCGAAATCGACGTCGCCACTGAAGCCCACGGCGGCTGGCCAGATGCGTTTTGTGGAGCGAAGCCAAATTTAGAAACAGAATATTGGTCCCATAGATGAACATAAGAGATTACTATCTCAACAATTTCAGGACCGATGTAGTGGCCTTCATGCCAGACAAGCGCTTACCCTATTTCGGCCACACTTGGGAGTACAATTGCGGCGACCTGGACAAAATACCTGCCGACCGCAGGCCGGCTTTTCTTATCTGTCTATATTTTACCGTACTGGTGGATCAAGCGATGCACGCCCATTTCAGGCCCTACTATGACAGATTTGAGTCAATGACCAGGTATCCCAAATACTGTCGTGGGCTTGGCCAGTTTCAGAAGAACCCGCGTGGCATTATGCTGTACCCCGTCGAACGAGGGTTCGTGAGGCAAGAGCTGTTGGAGGTGCTTCTGCACGATGGCATGGAACTTTTTGTGCAAGAGGTCGATGATTTTTTTCGGAATCATATGCCAGAGATCAGCCCCAAGGACTTCTTCGATAAGCTGATCTATGACCCCGATGTTCAGATCCCTTTGCTGCTGGTTATGGTTAAACCAGAATTGAAGGATGATATAGTGGTTAAGGCATATGAAGCTCTTCGCGAAGCCGTGGAGAAAAGATTCCCTAAGACAAAACCAAAAGATCAAGCTGACAAGCAATAGCGGAACGGAGATCATTGAGACCAAATCCGGAGGAAATTCATGACTACCTTGCCGGCGCTGATAGTGCCGTCTTCCACCGCGCTCAAGCTACCCTCCAAGCCCATCAGGGTCCTGGGGATTGACCTGGGAACCACCAACTCCACCGCAGCGGAAAACGCCTGGCATCCGGACCAAGGCGGGCCCTCCCAGGTCCGGTGCCTGGAAGTGGAGCAACCTACCTCGGAAGGCACCTATATTCATATCCTGGTACCCTCAGTGGTAGCCATCCACAGCGGCCAGGTGGTGGTAGGAGAGGGGGCAAAGCGCCTTCGGGCTCGGGCCGCAGAGCTTGACCTCAGCCGCAACCAGAACCTCTTCTACGAATGCAAGAACGACATCGGCATTGAGAAGACCTACCATCGAGCCCCATCGGGTTTCCGGTCCGCGGCAGAGATCGGGGGCAAGGTCATTAAGTTCCTCCTTGACGCAGCCCTGGCCGACAACCCCACCCCCATGGCGCGAGTAGTGGTCACGGTCCCTGCCTCGTTTCAGGCAGCCCAGCGCCACGATACCCTCAAGGCTGCGGAACTGGCGGGACTTGAAGTGCAGGGCGGGGACCTGCTGGACGAGCCGGTAGCGGCCTTCCTGGACTACCTGGTGGGGCATTCGGGGGATCTCTTGCGCGCCCTGGAAACGCCCAAAAATTTAGTGGTCTTCGACTTTGGCGGCGGCACCTGCGATGTGGCGGTTTTTCGGGTCAAACTGGCCCGGGTGGATGAACCCCTCCAAATCGCGCCCCTGGCGGTATCCCGCTATCACCGCTTGGGCGGTGGTGATATTGACGCCGCCATTCTACATGAAATGCTGATTCCCCAACTCTGTAGCCAAAACGACCTCTCCCCTGCGGATTTAAGTTTTGAAGAGAAAAAACTCATCATTGAACCGGCTTATCTAAGCATGGCCGAAGCCCTGAAGATCAGTTTAACCACCGAAATCTCCCGCTTGAGCCGGTTTGAGAAATACGGGGCCATGGACAAAAGTCAAGTGGTTTCCAGACAGCCGGGCGTGCATGAGTGCCGGGTCAAGGACCGGACCCTGACCCTCCAGTCACCCGTACTGACCGCAGCGGACTTCGAGAAATTGCTGGAGCCTTTTTTAGATCGTGATTTTCAGTTCGCCAAAGGAACAGAAACGGAATACCGCCTGACCTGCTCCATCTTTGCCCCCTTGGAGGACGCCCTAAACCGGGCCGGTTTGGACCCGAAGGAGGTGGACCTCTGCCTTTTGGTGGGGGGGAGCAGCCTCATTCCCCAGGTGGCCTGGGCCATAGGCGAGTTTATGCCCAAGGCCCAACTACTCACCTATCCGGACCTTGACGCGGTGCAAACCGCGGTGGCCCGGGGGGCGGCCTACCATGCATTGTGTCTGGCCCTCTATGGCAGGGGCTTGCTGAGGCCCGTGTGCCATGACCGCATCGCTATCAAGACGCAGTCGGGCCTGGTTGACCTCATCCCTAAGGGCGCGGCCTTGCCCTATCCCATTGACGGGGGCTATGGCGTGTCCCATGCCCTGGCTGTGCCGGAAACTGCCCTGATGGAGAAGATTGACTT
>JBAZKX010000521.1:0-2526 GCA_041650575.1 Desulfobaccales bacterium | reverse complement strand
GCAGGGCAAAACGCTGCCAATAGACCGCGGTCAGGTAAACTGCGCTCCAGAGGAGGAAGTTCCAGAGCCACAGCTTGACCCCGGCAGAGAGGCGGCCTTTTTTCCAGAGCCAGCCGGATCCCAGGCAGGCCAGCCAGAAGAGGGGGTCCCGCAACAGGAACAAGGCGCTTTCCGGGTAGATGCGGCCGATGGTGAAGGGAGTAAAAAATTCATGGCAGAGGAG
This sequence comes from Desulfobaccales bacterium, assembly GCA_041650575.1. Classification (GTDB taxonomy): domain Bacteria; phylum Desulfobacterota; class Desulfobaccia; order Desulfobaccales; family 0-14-0-80-60-11; genus 0-14-0-80-60-11. Next base: position 2,303 of record JBAZKX010000521.1, on the reverse strand, counting down.
TTTTTTCTGGGCCAGGAAATGGACCAGGGCCTCGACCAGGCTCCCCAGGATGACCGCCTTGAGCAGCACATAGGCCAACAGCGGCAGGGCCGCGCCGGCGCAGAAGGCCAGGAGGCTGAGGGCCAGCCGCCTTTTGTCGCCCCAGCGCTGCCGGGCCAGGATCGCCAGCGGCGGCAGAAAAGTCAGGCCGTAGAACTCCTTGGCCGCGAAAGCCAGTCCCAGAAATATGCCGCCCAGCAGCAGCGGCCAGAGGGAACGGGACTCCAGACCCGGGATCAGGAAACCGAGGGCGCAGAGGAAGAGCGCCAGGGCAGGGATATCCCCCAAGACCGAGCGTCCCCAGTACAGGACATCGGTCCCCAGGAAGGCCAGGGCCACGGCCAAAAGCGCCGTGCGAGATCCCCAGAGGCGGCGGGCGACCAGAAAGAGGGCCAGGAAGGCCAGCGCCAGATAGGCCCCGGCCACCAGCCGGCCCGTGGCCAGGTGCACCCCCAAAAGTTTGTAAGCCAGGGCTACCGGCAGGATCAGCGCGGGCCCGGCGCTGATGCGAAAATCTAGATCGTTCAGTTGATCGGGACTTTGCAGGGTAAAGGCGTAGCGGCCGTGCTGGGCCAGATTGGCGGCGGTTTCGGAAAAGATGGCTTCATCCCACCAGATGGCGGGATAGTTGGCCAGATTGTAGAAGCTGCCGGTGAGAATCAGGACGCAGAGGAGCAGGCCAAAGCCATAGGTCAGGGCCCCAGGCCCGGGGTGGTCGTCAGGGCGCTTCACAGCAGGTTATCGCCTCATACCAGATAAGTTGCCCGCGGCGGCCTAAGCATCCCTGCCGGCTCCGTCTCCCCAGGAAACGGCCGGACCCATTGAACTTCCGTCCACACGCCTGCGGCATAAAAAAGCCTGCCCTATTATAGGGCAGGCTTTTCAACACAAAAAGAAAAATTTGCGGGTTTAGTGACAAAAATGGCAAAAATTACAACCCGACAATGTTCCGGTGGAGCTCCTTGGTCTTTTCCATCCGGGCCCGATCGCGCTCGGCCACCAGGTTCGCCAGGGTGTCCTGCAGCCGCTGATAAAACGGCCCATTGATGTCTTCGCCCCGCATGTGGGCATCGATGAGCTGGCGATAACAGCCGATCATCCGGGAGATCATGGTGACCGCGTACTCCCGGCCCTGGACCTTGACCGTGGCCAGCCCCAGGTCCAGATAAGCCTTTAATTCGTCCCCCAGGATGCCGAAGGCCACATTGGGGTGCTGCCGGACGCGTTCGTTGATGGCCTCAATCTTTTCCAGCGGCTGCCCCCGTTTGAGCAAGACCTTGCGGCGCTGCTCGTCGGTGAGGAGGCATATGCGGAAACAACTGCCGCTCCGGTCGGGCCAGCCTTCGTATTCCACCACCTCGTTGCCCTCTTCATCCCGATAGACCTTGCGGATGTAAGAGTCGGCGATGAGTTCGTGAAACATGCAGTTGCCGACCCCGCCGATGCAGCGGTTGCCGTGGATCAGGATCTCGGTCAAAAGCCCCAATTCATCGGCTTCCCGTTTGAACCGGGTCAGTTTTTCCACGGTATCGATTTCGGTGGACGCCACCAACTGCGTGGCCCCGTATTCCTTGAACCGGATCATGTCCTCCCGGGTCTGGATGTTACAGCCGACGCTGGCGTGAATGACCAGGGACGGGAAAAGCCGGTGGACTTCCTGCATCACCGCCGGGGTCTTGACGATCACCCCTTCGACGCCGAAGTGGGCGTACTTTTCAACCTTTTGGACCAGCAGGGGCAATTTTTCCGGCGGAATCTCCGCGTTGAGGGCTACCCGGATTTTCCCCTGATAGTCGACCGCGATGCGGACCGCTTCGCCGATTTGGCTGTCTTCCAGTTCCCAGGCACACTTCCGGCGACTAAAACCTTTCGCGCCAACGTAAACGGCATTGGCGCCGCTCTTGAGAACGCCCTCCACCATTTCCAGGCTGCCGCCTGGAGCTAACAGTTCATTAATCATGCACCACACCTCCCTGAGCCTTCGCCGCAAAAGGTCCCTCGGCTCTGCGAACTTCCTTACGCCAGTGCCTGTGGTAACCCCCAGAGGTGGTGGGTTCCTGTCACGCGCCTGAATGCCTCCGGCTTCCCTTTGGTTCAAGGGTCCCGGCGGTAGATCGTCTTCTGAGGTTTCTCCTCAGCCTATATTTTAATCCTAAGTTCGGTTCATTTCAATCGGTATTAGCCTAGTATTAGCAATAAATTTATACCAATTTTCACAAACTCGGGGCCGGCTCCGCGCGGTGATGGAACAGCGTTGGCCGGTC
>JBAZKX010000520.1:0-2528 GCA_041650575.1 Desulfobaccales bacterium | reverse complement strand
CGCGGTGACCAGGCTGTTCGAGTACCTGAAGGCGAACAACCTGACCAAGGTGGCCATGCTCACCGCCTCCGACCCCTTCGGCAAGGACGGGGCCGTCTGGCTGGAAAAACTGGCCCCGAACTATGGCATCACCTTTGTGGCCAAGGAGTCTTTCGGTCCCAAAGACACGGACATGACCCCCCAGCTCACCAAGATCAAGAATGCCAATCCTCTAGCCATCATCTGCTGGACCATCGGGCCGGCGGGGGCTATTGTGGCCAAAAACAAGGCCCAACTGGGGATAACCATCCCCCTGTTTCAGTGCCACGGCCAGCCGGGGCCGGAATATATTCAACTGGCCGGAAAGGCCTCCGAGGGAGACCGCATGCCCTCCACGAAGCTGGTGGTGGCGGACGAATTGTCCGATCAAGACCCCCAGAAGAAGGTTATCCAGAACTTTATCAAGCTCTACAAGGACGTCTATCACTACGATAAGCAGTTTCCCATCAATACCCATTCGGGCTACGCCTGGGACGCCATCACCATCGTGGCCGACGGCCTGCGCAAGGCCGGAACCGACCCCAAGGCCCTGCGGGCCGCCATCGAGGGGACCAAAGGCTATGTAGGGATTTCCGGGATCTATAACCTGACCCCCGAAGACCACAACGGCCTGGGACCGGATTCCATGGTCATCGTCCAGGTCAAGGACGGGAAGTTCGGGCTGGCCAAATAGCCCTCACCGAAACTCAGCTTCTGATGTATCCGGAGAGAGGCCCGGCTGCCGGGCCTCTTTTCCATTCCGCCTTGCGGCCGGAGTAAAGGTTCTTAAGGGAGAGATATGAAAATCCGCAGATTCGGGCGGCACTTACGCCTTGTCCGCCTGGGGCTGGCCCTGGCCTTGATGGGGTGCGCTACCCCCAACGATGAGGGCCTGAAACGGCTCGATGCCCAGATCGATCACCATATCGGCGTTGAGTTGGGCAAGAATACGGATAAGTTGAATAGCACGGATCAAGGTCTGTGGATGACGATGCAGGGGGGCGGCTAAAAGCGGCCTGACGCCGGCGTCCCGCCTGCGCTTGTCGATGGGTGAACCGGGCGCACCCTTCAAATTCCCCCGGATTGTTGCGGCATATGCCATGGGCGGCCCGTGGCCGCCGGCCTGAGCTGAGTCCTGGTGCGTTTCATGCTTAACGGGAGCCACAGGCCCGCGCAGGCTCGGCCTGAAAAATTCCGTTCTCCCGCTCTCCCCGTACCCCTCCTTGACGCGCCCCTCGTTTTGCTTATCTTTAGGCCACATCCCCGGCTTTTCATGCTAAAGTGGGATACCGGGGTATGTTCATGATTCTATCCGGTTATGCCGATTAATCCAGGAGCCTCGATCGGCGCGGTTCCTGCCGCGCCGCGTGAACCGCTCCTCTCACGATTTTGACCCCAATGCGGGGAGGGTGACATGATGACTCCTTCAGGCCCGAGCTCTTCTTTTCATCTTACCTTTCAGAAAGCGCGCCGGGCCGGGGCCCTGGGCTCCCGGCTGGTCGTGCTGCTGATCTGGGCCCTGGCCCTGGGGCTGCTGGCACCGGCGGGACTGGCCGCCCAGGAGCGGGGTAAGTCCCTCGCCCCCGGCTTCGACCCCAAAAAGCACTTTACCGTCGTAAAGATCGAGCCCGACGCGGCCCGGGAAGAAGTCAGGCTAAGGTTCAGCCAGCCCCTGGACCCCGAGGTGCTCCGGGGGAATCTGCGGCTGCTGCCCCGGGTCAAGATCGACTGGGACCGCTCTACCACCAGTCCCAACGGGGTCCTGACCCTGCGGGGGGCTTTCCGCTACGGCGCCGGCTACCTGGTCGTCCTGCCGGAACATCTGCGGGTGGGAAATAAGACCTACCTCAAAACCGTCAACTCCTTTTTCATGCCGGACCGCCCGCCCAAAGTGGAATTTGTCGGACCCCAAAGCGTCATCGAGCGGGACAGCCGGCAGTTGCTCCACGTCCGGGCCCAGAACGTCAACAATCTGAAATTTGAAGGGATTCGGGTGCCGCCCCTGCTGTTGCCCCTGGCCCTGGCGGTGGAGAAGACCCCCGCCGGCTGGGACCGGCTGCCCGGGGAACTCAAGTCCGGCGCCGAAGGTCTCAAGACCCTTTTGCAGGCCAACCATGAACTGGCCCCCTTTCAAGCCCTGCCCCTGGACGAAAAGCAGCTCTTTCCCGCCGCGGGCGAAAAGAACCAGCGCTGGGCCGTCTCCCTGCCCCTGAACTTTCGCCAGGGCAAGGAGAGCGGGGCCCTCGAACTTATCCGGGTCTATGACAACGAGGCCGGCAGCGCCGCGGCTACCCAACCCCGGGTCTTTCAAATCACCAATCTGGGTCTGACCTATAAACACGGCGGCCGCCAACTTCTCCTGTGGGTCACCTCCCTCAATGCCGGCGCCCCCCTGGCCGGGGTCCGGGTCCTCGGCTTTACCCGGGACATGGAGGTCTTCCCCCTGGGCCGCACCAACGCCGACGGCGTCCTGATGTTCGAAAGCCAGGACCTTAAGGGGATTTCCCTCA
>JBAZKX010000519.1:0-2534 GCA_041650575.1 Desulfobaccales bacterium | reverse complement strand
TCCTGGAGGCGCTGCCTTATATGCGCAGCTTCCAGGGGCAGACCCTGGTGATCAAGTACGGCGGCGCGGCCATGCAGGAGCCGGAACTCAAGGCCGCGTTCGCCCAGGACATTACCCTGCTCCAGTACCTGGGCATCCACCCGGTGGTGGTCCACGGCGGCGGCCCCCAGATCGGCAAGGTGCTGGAAAAGATGAACATCCCCACCCGGTTTGTGGACGGCCTGCGGGTCACCGACCAGTCCACCATGGACGTGGTGGAGATGGTCCTGGCGGGCAAGATCAACAAGGAGATCGTCAACCTGATCAACGCCGCGGGCGGCGCCGCGGTGGGCTTGAGCGGCAAAGACGGCCGCCTGCTCATGGCGAAAAAGCTCCAGTACTACCGACCCAGGGAAGACGAGCCCCCGGAGATCATCGATATCGGGTTGGTGGGCGAGGTCACCGGCGTCAACGCCGCGCTGCTGCACACCCTCCAGGAGCACCACTTTATCCCGGTGGTGGCCCCGGTGGGCGTGGGGGAGGCCGGCGAGACCTATAACATCAACGCCGACCTGGTGGCCGGAGCGGTGGCCAAGGCCATGAATGCGGCCAAGCTGATTTTGCTCACCGACGTGGCCGGGGTCCTGGACCGGGACAGCCACCTGGTCTCCACCCTGAACCGGGAAGGCGTCCTGGCCATGATCGAGGCGGGCACCATCAAGGGCGGCATGATCCCCAAGGTCAACTGCTGCCTGGACGCGGTGGCCGGCGGGGTGGGCAAGGCCCATATCCTGGACGGCCGCATGCTCCACGCCGTGCTCCTGGAAATCTTCACCGACCCCGGCATCGGCACGGAGATTGTGGAATAGTTCAAGGTTCAAAGTTCAAAGTTCAAGGTTTTTGAGCTTTGAACTGACAGGGAGAGGAAAATTGCTTAACCAAAAATGGATGGAACGGGCGGACAAGGTCATCATGAACACCTACGGCCGGCAGCCGCTGGTGCTGGTCAAAGGCGAGGGCTGCCGGGTCTGGGATGACGCCGGCCAGGAATACCTGGATTTCGTGGCGGGTTTGGCGGTGTGCAATCTGGGCCACACCCACCCGGACGTGGCCGCGGCCGCCGCGGCCCAACTGACGCAGTTGGTCCACGTCTCCAACATCTACTCTCCCACCCCCATGGTGGAACTGGCCGAAGAGCTGGTGCGCCTCTCCTTTGCCGACCGGGTCTTTTTCGCCAATTCCGGCGCCGAAGTCAACGAAGGCGCCATCAAGCTGGCCCGGCGCTACTCCCGAGAACGCTACGGCGAGGGCCGGTTCAAGATCATCTCCGCCGAGAACTCCTTCCACGGCCGGACCTTCGGGGCGCTATCCGCCACTGGCCAGGCCAAGTTCTGGCAGGGCTTCGAACCGCTGCTGCCGGGGTTTGTTTTTGTGCCCTTCAACGACCTGGACGCCATGGCGAAGGCGGTGGATGATACGGTCTGCGCGATCATGCTGGAGCCCGTCCAGGGGGAGGGCGGGGTCAACCTGCCGTCGCCGGATTATTTTCAGAAGTTGCGGCAGTTGTGCAACGACAAGGGGCTATTGCTGATCCTGGATGAGATTCAGGCGGGCCTGGGGCGCACCGGCAAGCTGTTCGCCCACGAGCATTTCGGCATCACCCCGGATATCATGACCCTGGCCAAGGGCCTGGCCAACGGCCTGCCCATGGGGGCGCTCCTGGCCACTGAGGAAGTGGCCGCCGCATTTGTCCCCGGCACCCATGCCAGCACCTTCGGGGCCGGGCCGGTGGTGGCCGCCGCGGCCAAAGCGACTTTGGGCCACCTGAGCCGGCCCGAGTTTCTGGCCGCGGTGCGCACCAAGGGCGACTACCTCCATAAGGGCCTTCTGGAGCTTAAGAGCCAGGCGCCGGTGATCAAAGAGGTGCGGGGCCTGGGCCTCATGTGGGGCCTGGAACTGGCCCAGGAGGGCGCGGCCATGGTGACCGCCTGCCGGGAACGGGGCCTGCTGATTAACTGCACCCAGGGCAACGTCATCCGGATGCTGCCGCCCCTGGTGGTGCTGCCCCACGAAATTGACCGCGCTCTGGCCGTGTTGCTGGACGCGTTCAAGGCAGTCTTCCCATGACCCGGCACCTGCTGACCATTCTGGACCTCAGCCGGGAGGAGATCGAACATCTCCTGGCCCGGGCCCGGGAACTCAAGGCCCTGCATCAGCGGGGGCAGAACCCGGCCCCCCTGAAGGGCAAGACCGTGGCCCTGATCTTCGATAAACCCTCCACGCGCACCCGGGTCTCCTTCGAGGCCGGCATTGCGCAGTTGGGGGGCAGCAGCATCTACCTGGCCCCGGGCCAGACCCAGATGTCCCGGAACGAACCCGTGGCCGACACCGCCCGGGTCCTGTCCCGCTACGTGGCCGGCGTGGTGGTGCGCACCTTTGCCCAGGAGACCGTGGTGGAACTGGCCCGGCACGCCACCATCCCGGTGATCAACGGCCTCACCGACACCCACCACCCCTGCCAGGTCTTGAGCGACCTCATGACCATGGAGGAGCAC
>JBAZKX010000518.1:0-2535 GCA_041650575.1 Desulfobaccales bacterium | reverse complement strand
CCACCACCGCGGGCTTTTGGGCCAGGGGATAGAGGGCGCTGCGCACTTCGGCCAGCACCGGCCCGGCCGCCCCGCCCAGGGACAGGGCCCGGTCGCAGACAATGACCAGGTCGGCCCCGGCCACTGCCTCCCGCAGGTCTGCAAAGGGGAAGGGCCGCCACATCCTGATTTTCACCAGGCCCACGGCTTCGCCCTGATCCCGCAATTCGTCCACCGCCACTTCGGCCACCTCGCCCAGGGAACCCATGATCAACAACAGGGTCTTGGCTCCCTCGGTGCGGTAGTGCTCCACGGGTTTGTAGTGGCGGCCCGTGAGCTTGCCCCATTCGGCCCAAACCTTGAGGATGTGCTCGTAGGAGTTGGTCAGGGCCATCTGGTGCGCCATCTTACATTCGGTAAAGAGTTCCGGCATGGCAAAGGCACCCATGGTCACGGGATGCTTGGGGTCCAGATTAAAGTGGGGATGATATTCCGGCAGGAACTTATCTACGGTTTCCTGGTCCAGCATTTCGAGAGCCTCGACCACGTGGGTGAGGATGAAGCCGTCCATGTTCACGATGGTCGGGAGCAGGACGTGGTGGTTTTCGGCAATCTTGAAGGCCATAATGGTGTGGTCGAAGGCCTCCTGGCCGTTTTCCACGAAGACCTGTATCCAGCCGATGTCCCGGGCCGCCATGATGTCCCCGTGGTCGTTCCAGATGCTCAAGGGGCCGGACAGGGCCCGGTTGGCCACGGCCATGACAATGGGAAAACGCATGGCCGAAGTGATGAAGAGGATTTCATTCATCAGGGCCAGCCCCTGGGAACTGGTGGCGGTGTAGGTGCGGGCCCCGGCCGCGGACATGCCGATACAGGCGCTCATGGCCGAGTGCTCGGACTCCACGTTGACGAATTCCGCCTCCAGGTCGCCGTTGGCCACCATTAAGGACAGGTGCTCCACGATGTGGGTCTGGGGCGTGATGGGATAGGCGGCGATGGCCTCAGCCCGGGCTAGCTGCACCGCGTGGCTGACGGCAATGGAGACTTCCATCCCTACTCGATGGGCCTTGGCTGCCATTATTCTTCCTCCGGCACCATGCTGATACAGCCGGTGACACATTCTTTGGCGCAGATGCCGCAACCTTTGCAGTATTGGTTCATATCGAAGTAGCCTCCCGGTTCCTCCGAGATGCCGGCCTCCGGACAGACGGTCCAACAGACGCCGCACCGGATGCAGCGGCTCTTGGTCCACACCGGATGTTGGGAGCGCCAGTCGCCGGTGTTGTAAGCCCGGGCGCTACCCGGCTCCGTGAGGACGCCGCCGATTTCGATCTCTTGCCAGGTAACCTGATCCCATGGTTTGCTCACGGCTTGCGCTCCTCGATGCTGGTCTTGTCATAGGCCACTTTCAGGGCGTTGAAATTCTTGACCGCCAGGGGCCCGAAGCGTTCCTTGAGGGGATGCTCCATGGCCTCCACGGCCACCACGCCGGTGGCGCGCAACAGGGCCCCGATCATGGTGGTATTGACGATGGGCACGCCCAGAACCTCCCGGGCGATCTTATTGGCGTCCACCAGGACCAGGGTGTGCTTATAGCCGTACTCCTGGCGGATCTCCGCCGCGGTCTTGGCGGTATTCAAGACAATGATGCCGTTTTCCTTCAGGTCGGCCGGGGGATTCTGGATCCGCAGCAGAGAGGGGTCCAGGACCACCACCACGTCGGGCTTGAGGATCTTGCAGCGCAGGCGGATACGGTGGTCGTCCACCCGGCAGAAGGCCAGGACCGGGGCGCCCCGGCGCTCCGGACCGAAACTGGGAAAACCCTGGGCGAACTTGCCTTCCTCAATAGCCGCCAGGGCCAGCAGTTCCACCGAAGTCACCGCACCCTGGCCGCCGCGGCCATGAAAGCGGATTTCGATCATGGTGTTTTCCTATGTCGTAGTGAAATGTTTGATCTTTCTTTCACATATTGAAGCAGTGGTTATGTCTACACTTTCCCCAGCCTAGTCTTAGACGTTCTTTTTATAGCATTAACCAGCGGTTAGGGAAAGTCGGGAAAACTTCGATTCCTTTGTCAGAAATTTTCTTACGGAGCTAAAACCTGCCTCATCCGAAGAGATTCGAGGGATTGCCACCCCCGGTCAGGCTTGCCTCACCGAGTCCCATCAAGCCTGCCCGCGGTTTAAGATAAACACCCTCGCGGGGGCAATCAAGCCCCTGGACAGTCGGGTGCGGCTGTCCAGGGTTATTTCTGCGCCGCCGGAGGCCTGGGAGGTTCGGAGAGAACCCGCCGTTTAAACGGCTGGTCGTCGCAGTGAAGATGCGACAGGTGGCGGCGATCTTCAGCCTTAGCTGGTTTTGCCGGCCGCTCGGCCCTGGATGGACGGCCGCCCCCGGCGGTCCATGATTATTGCTTAAACGGGTTCTGCACCACGATGGTCTCTTCCCGGTCCGGGCCCACGGAGACGATCCGGATGGGCACGCCCACCAGGGCTTCCAGCCGTTGCAGATAGTTCCGGGTGGCCGTGGGAAAATCCCCAAAATGCCGCACTCCCC
>JBAZKX010000517.1:0-2541 GCA_041650575.1 Desulfobaccales bacterium | reverse complement strand
CTTCAGGTGGCTCAAAACCTCGGGGTTGTGCCGTTTGTGCCGGGTCGGGTTGACGTGCAGGACCTGGCCGCCCCCCCAGGTGAAGGCCGGAGAAAAGCTGCGGATCACCAGGCGGTCGCCCGGTTTCAAGGCCAGAGGCTCCCTGAGGAAAAACTGCACGTAGCCCGAGGCCCCCGGGGGCATATCATCCGCATCCAGGATCAGGGGCATGGCCACCCGTTCGCTGGTGCCGGTGTGGAGGCGCACCGCCTGGCGGTGTTTCAACGGCCGCGGCGCGCTGGACAGAATCTCCAGGAAGGCGTCCAGGCGGCGGCTGGCGACCATCGCGCCCGTCGGCGCCACCACCATGCCCCGGTCCAATTCCTCTTTTTCCAGCCCCTGGAGATTGATGGCAGTGCGGTTGCCGGCCAGGGCCCGCTCCACCGACTGCCCGTGGACCTGGAGGCCCCGCACCTTGGCCTTGAAACCCGGCGGATAGATAGTGACCGCGTCCGCCACCTTCAGGCTCCCCGAAATGGCGGTGCCGGTGACCACGGTGCCGAATCCTTTGATGGTAAAAACCCGGTCGATGGGCAGGCGGAAGATGCCGCTGACCGGCTTGGGCGGCACCTGGTCGGCCAGCTCCCCCAGGGCCTTGAGCAACTCGTCCTTGCCGAACCCCGTCACCGCGGAGAAAGGCAGGATGGGGGCGCCCTCCAGGAAGGTGCCCTTGAGGGCCTCCCGCACCTCTTCTTCCACCAGCTCCAGCCAGTCGTCCTCCACCAGGTCCACCTTGGTAAGGACCACCAGCCCCTGCTTGACCTTGAGGAGCTGGCAAATCTCCAGATGCTCCCGGGTCTGGGGCATGACCCCTTCGTCCGCGGCGATAACCAGGGCCACCAGGTCCATGCCGGTGGCGCCGGCCACCATGTGGCGCACGAACCGCTCGTGCCCCGGCACGTCCACGATCCCCAGGTGTTGGCCGCCGGGCAGTTGCAGCTCGGCAAAACCCAGCTCAATGGTGATGCCCCGAAGCTTCTCTTCCTTCAACCGGTCCGGGTCGGTCCCGGTCAGGGCCTTGATCAGGGCGCTCTTGCCATGGTCGATATGACCGGCAGTGCCTAAGATGATGGGAGCGGTTGTCATTTGTAGTTGCCAGTAGTCAGTAGTCAGTGGCCAGGGGCCAGTTATCAGAATCCGTGTCTCTTTTCCACTCGTTCCCAAGTTGTACTTGGGAACGCTTTTTTGGCCCAAGCTGGGCTTGGGCACCTTGATTATTAATAGTGGTTCATAGATTACGGCAACAAAGCCAAGCTTTGCAATACCTTAGGTTCCCAAGTGCAACTTGGGAACCAGCGAAAAAGCTGGCCCTGGGGACGAGAACCAAACCACCTACATTTCCTTTACCACTGACCACTGACCCCTGGCAACTGATAACTGTTTTAATCCAAACCCCAAACCCCTGATCCCTGGCCCCTCTTCATTGCCCCGCCAACTCGTGGCTGATCACATAGTGGTCCCGGGCGAACTGCGGCCGGGGGCTCAAGACCACCTCCACCTGGTGCTCAAGCTTCAGGCGGCTGAGCAGTTTGGCGCCCTCTTTCTCCAGAATCTCGGTGACCTGGGGATGCGCCTCCAGATGCAGGCGGCAGCCCTGGAATTCCCGGGCCTCGGCCGTCAGTTGCCGGGCCAGGTCACTGGCTATGGTCCGGGGCGTCAACACGATACCCTGGCCGGCGCAGGCCTCGCAGCTCGCGGTGACGGTCTGGGCCAGGCTGTCCCTGAGCCGCTGCCGGGTCATCTCCACCAGCCCCAATTGGGATATGGGCAGCACCGTGGTTTTGGCCCGATCCCGGCTCAAGGCCTGGAGGAAGGTCTGGTAAATCTGGTCCCGGTGGGCCGCCTGCTCCTGGTCGATGAAGTCGATGACGATGAGGCCGCCGATGTTGCGCAGGCGCAGTTGCCGGGCGATCTCCTTGGCCGCCTCCAGATTGGTCTTGAAGATGGTCTCCTCCAGGTGGTTGCGGCCCACGAACTTCCCGGTGTTGACGTCGATGGCCGTGAGGGCCTCGGTGGGGTCGATGAGCAGATAACCGCCGCTCTTGAGCCACACCCGGGGAGACAGGAGCCTGGCCCAATCAATCTCGAGGCCGTAATGGCTGAACATGGGCTCCGGCTCGCTGTAGAGCTCCACCCGGTATTTTTCAAAGGGGCTGAGCGCGCCCAGATAATCGGCGATGCCCTCAAAAGCCGCGGGATCATCCACCAGGACCCGATCCACTTCGGGGGAATAGAGCTCCCGCACCACCCGCCGGGCGGCTTCCAGCTCCTGATGGACCAGGCCGGGGCAGGGGGCCGTCTTGTTTTTCCGGAGGACGCGCTGCCATTTGGCCAGGAGCAGGTCCCGTTCCACGGCCATCTTCTCCGAAGACTGGCCCCGGCTGGCGGTGCGGGCGATGAGGCCGCCCTCCTTGGGCTTTAATTCCTCGAGGACGGCCTTGAGCCGCTGGCGCTCCGCGTCGTCGGTGATGCGCCGGGACACCCCCGATTGGGGCAGGGTGG
>JBAZKX010000516.1:0-2544 GCA_041650575.1 Desulfobaccales bacterium | reverse complement strand
GCCAGATGGGCAACGCCGGCGGCATCAAATTTACCGAGCGGCGCAAATGGGATACCAAGCCTCGCCTCCTGGCTTCGGTGGAGCGGGCCAAGAGCCTCATCGGCTATCAACCCAACACCCCTTTCCCCGAAGGCCTCAAGAAGGCCATTGCCTGGTTTCAGGATAACTGGGACCTGATTGCTCCCGCGGCCCGCTTCGGGCCGGGCATGTCCTCCGCGGTGCGCAACCTGGTGTGTTCAGGGAGGAAATAACATGGCCCAAGACCGGGCGAGCATTACCAAAATAGACATAATTGCCAGGCATCTTATGCGAAAAGTCTTAAGATGTTTCGGGAAGGTTAGCGTAAGGGAAAGGGAAAACTCTTTTGTCATTCATTCTATAAAGCACATTTCCTCCCTTTCCCCCCAGAAAACTTTGCATGTTATGGATATTGGCTCGTCTTCCTCCCTTTTGCCCTGGCGCCTATCCAGGTTGGGCTATAAAGTTTTTGCAATTGATATGCGTCCCTATCCCTTTCACCATCGCAACCTGAGTTTCCTAATGGCCGATATTACTAGTCCTGAGTTTTGGCGCGATAAGCCCCCCATCGATATTATTTCTTGCGTCTCGACTTTGGAACATATCGGGGTAGGTCATTATGGTGATACAATGGTGGAAAGCGGAGATCAAAAAGTCGTAGCAACGTTTTATAGGATCTTGAAGCCTGGAGGTTCCCTCTTCCTCACGGTACCATTTTCAGGGTTGTTCTCCCAGGACGATTTCCAGAGAATCTATAATCCTGAAACTTTCTTTAAATTATTTTCCGCGGGTTGGCGGCTACGGGAAGAAAGATACTATATTCCAAAGGCCCCGAGAAATTGGGTGCTGGCCACCCAGGCAGAGGCGTTAAGGCCTTATGAAGTTTATCCCGACTCAAATAATGCATGTTTTTGGTTTGAAAAAATATGAACGCCTTGATCCATGAATCGTCTCAGCATGTCAAAAAAAATTCTAGTCATCTTCGGCACCCGGCCTGAGGCCATCAAGATGGCCCCCGTGGTCTTGCGGTTGCAAGAGTCGGCCTCCCTTCAAGTCAAGGTCGCGGTGACGGCCCAACACCGGCAGATGTTGGACCAGGTGCTGGATATTTTCGCCATTCGGCCGGACTTCGATCTGGATATCATGTCGCCCGACCAGGACCTCTTCGACATTACCAGCCGGGCCTTGCTCGGCTTAAAAGAAGTGCTGCGCCAGGAACAGCCGGACCTGGTGCTGGTGCACGGCGACACCACCACCACCCTGGTGGCAGCCCTGGCGGCCTTCTACCTGAAAATTCCCGTGGGCCACGTGGAAGCCGGCCTTCGCACCCGGGACAAGCACCGGCCCTTCCCTGAGGAGATCAACCGCCACCTGGCGGGAGTCTTGACCGACTACCACTTCGCCCCGACCCCCTGGGCCCGGGATAACCTGGCGGCCGAAGGGGTAGCCCCGGAGCGTATCTGGGTCACCGGCAACACCGTGATCGATGCCCTGAAGATCATTGCCGAGCGCGTCGGGCACGAACAGGCGCGCTGGGAAAATTACTTCGCCCAGGAATATGGCCTGCCTCTGGCGGGCAAACGTCTGATCCTGGTTACCGGGCATCGCCGGGAGAATTTCGGCCATGGCTTTCAAAATATTTGCTGGGCCTTGCGGGATGTGGTGGAGACTTTTCCCGAGGTCCTGGTGGTCTATCCCGTTCACCTCAACCCCAACGTGCAGCGCCCGGTTAAAGAGATCCTGGGACCGGTCAGCAACGGCCAAGACGGGCGCCTGGCCCTCTTGCCGCCTTTGGAGTACGCCCCCTTCGTCTATCTGTTGAGTCAAAGTTACCTGGTCTTGACCGATTCCGGAGGCATCCAGGAAGAGGCTCCCGCCCTGGGCAAACCGGTGCTGGTCATGCGGGACGTGACGGAGCGGCCCGAAGGCGTCTGGGCCAAAACGGTCAAGCTGGTGGGTACGGATCGGGACCGGATCTTTCAGGAGATCAAAGAACTGCTGGACAACCCGGACAGTTACCAAACCATGGCCCAGGCCCGCAATCCTTACGGCGACGGCCAGGCGGCCCGGCGGATTGTGAAGGTTATCGAGGAAATCTTTGCGTAAATTCAAAGAATTCCAGATATTGCAACTATTCTAGTGGTTCATATCTAGGTAGCCAGATAGTTCCCTCCCCCTTGATGGGGGAGGGCCAGGGTGGGGGTGGAATAACTGCCGGATTATCTTGTCCTATTCCCCTCCCCCCAACCCCCTCCCGCCAGGGGAGGGGAGGAGATTGTCCACCCCATTATGAACTACTCCCCTAGGTCCGCCTTGCGATCGCTTAAGGACGGCGGATTAAACGGGGATCAAGCCGCCCGGGCCCAGGGACTTTGACAAAACCACTCGTAGGTCTTCTTTAGCCCCTCGATGAAGGGCGTCCGGGCCTGCCAGCCCAGCGCGGTGAGTTTGCTGACGTCCAGCAGCTTCTGCGGGGTGCCGTCGGGGTAGCTGGGGTCCAGCACAATCCGCCCGGTAAAGCCGGTG
>JBAZKX010000515.1:0-2550 GCA_041650575.1 Desulfobaccales bacterium | reverse complement strand
TGCCCCAGGGCCAGGACCGAAATAGAAGTTCTCGGCATAGCCGTCCGCACCCGTCCGAGTGGCCGGCTTCTGCAAACTTCCCTTGGCGGGTGTACCCACCAGGTCCCAATGTACCCAATACCCCGAGCAAGGCTCCCCTGCATCCCCTGTAAGCCGGGCCCGGACTACGCTGCCCTGGCAACTGCCGGCCGCCGGCGTCAGGCTGGGAGCCGATAGGGTGGCCGGCATGGGGGTAAGCAGATAAATACGGATCAGCCGGTCGGATTCCACGGTGATGATGAGGTTGTAACGGCAGTCGAAGGCGCTGGCCACGCACGGCCTGACCGAAGATCTCCAGAGGACCTTTTGGCCGATGTAGTCGATGAAGGCCACCTGCCCGGTGCTGTGCTTGATGGCCGCCACCTGTCCCGGCCAGATATAAGCCAAGTTGTCGGGGGTGAAACCGAGGCCGGCAATCTGACCGGCGACGGCGCCAGAGGCCGTGTAATAGATTGTCACGTAAATTCCGCCCGATCCATATGGATGCGGCTGGAGATATAAGCCGGCGTTATCGTCCAGATAAGGCCCTCCGAAGGCTGGAGGTACCTGGACCTGGTTCAGGGTCCGGTAGATTTGTGGCTGGCCAGTGATCTCGTCTGCCGGATAACACCAAACGCCCCCCACGACAGAATCCTGATAGATTGCCCGGCCCCCTACCCGGTTGCCATTGCCATCGCCCCAACCGCTCCCGAGATAGGCCGTTGAGCCGTCCCGAAAGACCTTGTAAATGCTTCCTCCCCAGAAAGCCATCAGGGCGTCCCAATCCAGCAAATAGACCATGAAGGAGGGCGCGGTGCTCAACGTCTTGGTGCTGGTATAGAGCAGTTCCAGCATTATCCCGGAATCCTCCGAACTCTGACCCGCTCCACCCGGCCGGTGTAAGCCGGATCGGTGGGAGCCTGATAGAGGTTAACCGACCGGGAACTGGCGTCGGTACGCGTGATCTGCCATTTCAATGAGCCCAGGCCCGGTCCTTCCTCTCCGGTATCTGGATCCAGACTCGCCACTTCCCAATACAGCGCCTGATCCGGTCCATCTCCCACCGCGGTGAGCACCGCGCCGCCTTTGATGCAGGGTGAGGCGGGGGCCAGGAGCGCCATCTAAAAGGTCCGCCCCAGTTGCAGATTGTCGGCAAAGTATCGATCCAGGGCTTGCCGAACTGAATCCTCGATGCCTTGAAGCACCACGGTGACCCCGCCGCCAGCAACACCTCCCCTGGTATTCTGGGCTATCTCGGAAAGCCAGTGATTGGTCTCCACCAGGGCGTCCCGGAAGCTGACGCCGATCTCGGCAATGGGGACGGAGGAGGGACCGGCGATGATGCCCCGCACCGCCTCATGGGCCGTGACGGAGGAGGTCACCCCCGATGGGGACCAGGAAGACCCGCCGCCGCTGGTGGCCAACATGCCGACGAGGCCGATGACCCCCATGATGGCGCTGCCCATGGCCGAACCCGCTGAACCGAAGAGGTCCTTGAATCCGTTCATCAAGAGTTGCTTCAACTGATCCAGGCCGGGTTTTATGGCCTCATTGAAGAGAGTCTTGAAAATGCTGCCGGCCGCCTTCAGGAGATCCTGGCCGCCGCTCGTCAGGGTATCCAGGAGAGAGATGAATCCTTGGCTGATTGAGGAGGCAAAGCCGCTATATTGAGCGTCGAGCTTTTTGGCCTGGTAATTTTGCTCTAATGCCTGGAGATATTCCGGGGAGGCACCGGCCTTGATGGCGTCTTGTTTGGCCCGCTGCCAGTCCAGGTAAAGTCTCTGAAGTTTGACCTCTTGGTCGGAAATCGCCCCCAGAAGCTGGGCGGTTTCAAGGTTCAGGTCCTCGGTTCTCTGCTGGTATTGCTGCTTGAGGTCCACCTGGCGCTTGAGTTCGTCCGTGACCTTCTTTGCGCCGTCGAGTTCCGCCTGTTTCGCCTCGACGTCCAACTTGGCCAGAGCCTTTTTGTTCTCGGCTTCCAGCTTCTGCCGGGCGATATCTTTGGCCGCGGGGCTCAATTTCTCATCCCCTGCCAGCTCGGTAAGTGAATCCTGGTAAGCCTTTTGCTGGGCCTGGCGTTTCTTTTCGATCATGGCCAGGGCCGCAGCGGTCTCCTCCTGCTGGAAATCCTGGAGGCGCCGGTAATAAGTTAGGCCGTCGATCTCCTGAGCAGCGAGGGCCCGCTCAAGTTCGGACTTCTTCTTCTCGTTGGTGGACCTGAGCAGGTCGAGGGAGTTTTGAGCGTCCTGGAGTTCAACCTCCCGTTTGGCCTTGTACATGGCCAGCGTCGGGGCTAAGAGGTTGTCGGCGGTTTCCTTGCCGCTGCCGCCTTTTCCCGCCTTCCCGGTTGGTTTGGGGGCTTCCCTTATGGCCTTATCCAAGGCGGCCTGAGCCTGCCGCGCCGCTTCCTCGGGGGTTTCAGGCTTTACTTCCGGAGTTGGAGCCGGGGCTTCGGGCTTCTTCAGGGCCTCGCTCGACTTGGCAAGCTCGTCCTTTTGCTCAGGGGTCATGACCCCCCAGGCTTCCCCGGCC
>JBAZKX010000514.1:0-2550 GCA_041650575.1 Desulfobaccales bacterium | reverse complement strand
CGCCGCCGCAGCCAGTCTCCGGCGGCCTCAAACAGGGCCGCGGCCACCTCCTGGTCCGGGATGGACTCGAAAAACCCGAAGAAGCCGGTTTCCGGGCCGTGATAAGAGTCATGGAGCCGATTGATGTGGGCGGACAGGCGGCCGACGGGTTGGCTATCCCGGTAGGCAATAAAATATCGGGCCTCGCCGATCTCAAAGAAGGGCCCCCGCTTGGGGTCCAGGAAATCACGCTGCTGGGGGAGGAGAGGGGGCACCCAATAAGGATCCCCCTGATAGAGCCGCCAGGGCAGGCGGAGAAATTCCCATAACGCCGCGTCATTCTGAACGGGAAAAACCGTGATCTCCCCGGCCAACTTCATCAAGGTGCCTCTTGTTTACTTGGACTTGTGCAGAACTATGCGGGCCTTCAAGCCTTCTTTCAAGGACAGGTCCGGGTTGGGGACCTGTATTTCGACATCATAGTAGGAGGGCTGATCCAGGCCGGTAGAAATTGCGGACCAGGAGACGCGGCTTACCCGGCCCTGGAATTTCTGCCCCGGCAGGGAATCCAAAGTGACCTCAGCTTGATCCCCAATCTTGATTTGCAGCGCTTCAATTTCAAAAGCCTGGGCCCGCAACAACATGGGGTCCATAACGCCGACCTGAAAGGCGCCCGGGGTCGGGGGCAGTTCGGCGCCATTCCGTACCTCAGGGTTGACCCAGATAATATAGCCGCTGATGGGCGCCTTCAGGGCCACATCCCGGGGGACCTTTCCGGACTTGATGGCGCCTCCCAGGAGGTTACCCAAAACCTCCTGATCCTGTTGGGCCAGTTGGCGGTCCGTTTGTAACCGACCTTGGAGGGCTTTTTTCTCTTCTTGAACCAAGGCTATCTGCCGTTTGGCTTCGGACAGGCTCTGAGCGGGGGCCAATTTTTTCGGGACCAGTTGGGAGAGCTCCCGCTCTTTGTTAAGCAGCGGCACCAGATTCCGCTCGACTTCAGCCAGCCTTACCTCGGTTTCAGCAATTTGCGGCGGTGAGAGGCGCTGGCGGATTGCCAGCATCGCTTCCGGGGCCAGGCGATACGTCGCCAGGACATCTCCCGTTGCCACCCGTTGCCCGGAGACCGCCCGCAAGGAGGTGATGACCCCTTTAAAGGGTAGATCAATCCGGCGCTTCAGCGAGCAGGACAGCTTGCCGGTGAAAATGATGTCGGAGTCCGGCGCGGGAGGGGGTGGAGCGACCTGGGTCCCCTGGGGTTCCGCGGTGTAACCCGGCCCGGCGAGGGTCGCGCAGAGAAGCACGGCCAGAAACCAGCCCCCCAGGGCTGCCCACTTATTCCTCAAAAGAGCTTGCATGCACATAGGTATTACCCAGGTCTCCCGAAGCCTCACGAAGGTTCAAAACTGCCTTGTCATATTTGGCAGACTCGCGGGCCGTGTCCTTTTGGGATGCCAGAACCTCCTTGCGGCCATCCAAAACTACAGGGAGTTGTACCTCTCCGGATTGGTATCGGACTTCATTCTGGTTAGCCTTGAGCCGGGCCAATTCCTCCCGGGCTTTGGCAAATTTCAGGGCCACCTCTGCTTCCTGAATTTCTCCCACGGCCCCGTACCATTTATTCTCCAAGGCATTTTCTTTTTGGTCTTTCTCGGCCTCGAGTTGTCTTAACGTGGTTTTTTGCCGGGAAACGTTGCGGATCCGTTTGAACCCATCCCACACTGGAATTTCGAGGCCGACCCCGACGTAAATCCCCCCGGCGGTGGTTGAACTCAAGGGATCGGGTGTCTGGGTGTTAAAGAGGATGGAGGGAAAGACCTTGGCGATGGCCAAAGAAATATTATATTTCTGAAGCTGTTTTTGCAACTCGAAGATTTTGATCTCATAGGAACGATCCTTGGATTGTTCCAGGGTGGCGGAGTTCGGGGTGAAGCTGCCCAGTACCTGACGATCGGCGTCCCGTAAATCCGGGTTAACCTGTTGGGAGGGCGGCAAGCCCAAAAAACCCCTTAAAGCGTTTAAATTTCGTTGCGTGGCCAAGTCGATGGTCTTGACCTCCCCCTTGGCCAACTCCAGTTCCTGCTGGGCCACCTTGACATCCAGTGAAGTAGCCGTGCCGATACTGAGGCGGTTCTCCATATAGGTTAGCTTCTCCTGGGACTCCTTCACCAGGTCTTTCTGATATCCGGCCACTTTTTTTAAGGCAGCCAGATCCAGGTAGATCTGGCCCAGGCGTTTCAGACCCGCGGAAATAGTCTGAAGGTGCTTGTATATAGCTCCTTTGGTGGCCAACTTTTGGGCCTGGAGCGTGAAGTATGAGCCCAACGGGTTATATGGGTCCGTGGAAAAATTCAAGCTATAGGGCTTAGAGTTGAGAGTTGCATCGTTGGGGCGGTTAACATAATAAATGGTGCGAAAGGTCAAGGGAGGGACCATACCGTACCGGCTGTCGTTTTCGTCCATCTTCCGGATATCAATTTCCAAAGAACTTTTGGTGAGATAAGGAGACTGGTTTATGGCTATTTTGACGCTTTCTTCAAAGGTCAGCGGGGTCTCAGGGAGGGATACCGG
>JBAZKX010000513.1:0-2551 GCA_041650575.1 Desulfobaccales bacterium | reverse complement strand
TGAAGAGGGCGATGAAAAAAGACCAGGGTGGGCCACTCCACTTCGTGCTCCAGCATCTCGACGATGTCCACCCGGGAGATGGCCAACAGTATCATAGCGCCAGTCAGCGCGGCCACCGAGGGCTCCATGTGCAAGACCCCGTGGACCACGAACAGGAAAATGACAAAGGCCAAAATCCCCAACCCCATGACCGTCAGCTTCTTATTGGTGATTTTGTATTCTTCTTTTAAATATTCTATGGTCCGCTCCACGTCCTTGACTTCGGCGGCCAGGTAGCCCTTCTTGTACCACCAGAGGTACCAGAGGGAGGTAAGGGTAAGCAAGACGCTGCAAACCAGGGCGAGATTGATAACGAACTGCCCGAAAGTCAACCCGGCATAGGAGCCGATGAGGATGTTGGGCGGATCGCCGATCAGGGTGGCAGTGCCGCCGACGTTGGAGGCGAAGACCTCGGGGATCAAGAGGGTTATGGGGTTGATCTTCAAAGTCACCGCAATTTCTATGGTGACCGGGATCATGAGCAGCATGGTGGTGACATTGTCCAGGAAGGCCGAGCACACCGCGGTGACCAACTGGAGGATGAAGGCCAGGACAAAGATGTTGCCCCGGGCCAGGGCATAAGACTTATAGGCCAGCCACTGGAAGAGGCCGGTCTTCTTCAAGACCCCGACAATGATCATCATTCCCATAAGCAGGAAGATGACATTTAGGTCTATGGCCCGCATGGCGTCTTCGAACGAGAGGATGAAGTAATGCTTGTCGAAGGTGCCGGCGGTGTAGCTAACAAACAAGATCAGGGTGGCGCCCAAAAAGGCTGCCAGGGTGCGGTGCATCGCCTCGGCCGCGATGAGGATGTACACCACCAGGAGCACTGCGGCGGCGATCCAGAAGGCGGGATTGATCTGGCGTTTCAAGGGCAGGTTGGCCTCGGCCTGGAAGAGCCGGTTTCCCGCGGCATCGGGGCCCGCGTCCAGCACTTTGAGCGCCCCGGATTCCTGGCCCTGCCAGCTTGGCTTTTCAGCCCGGATCTGCACCTGAGACTGAGGCAGGGTCCCCTGCGGCAGCCTATAGCGCCCCACAAAGCCGCCCTGGCTGCCGGTTTCGATGCGCTCGCCTTTGCCTAGAGGTTTAATCTGTTGGCCATTGACCAATAACTCAATCTCCACCTCTCTGATCCCCTTGCCCTGGGCATCCGCCATCACCCCGGAAACCGTCAGTCTGTCCCCGGTCTCCGGCTGGGCCGCCGCGGCCCCCCAGGGACCGGCAAGCATCAGCAGGGAAATTATCATCAGGACCTTAACTGCCGGGTTTTTTGGCCAACTCATGGTTATTCCTCCATTTTCTCCACATTTGCCGGTTAAGCTGAAAAAAGACAAAGGCCTGCCAGGCTGACAGACTCCACCTGGTAGGCCTTATTATTCCGACCGATTATGTCTTGCTGCTTGGCCAGGCTCCCCCTGGCCTGCTAGCCGTTCTTGGGACTTTTTTCTATTTTTCCTATCTTATAAGCTTTTTGGGTCCGAAACCACAAAATCCAGGCATCAATAAGCGATCAACAGATAGACCATGGCGATGGTCACGGTGATCATCATGGGCCACCAGCAGGCCCGCATGTAGGACAGAAAGGAGATGTGGTAGCCCGCCTTCTCCGCCAGCCCTACGGTGACCACGTTGGCCGAAGCCCCGATCATGGTGCCGTTCCCCCCCAGACAGGCCCCCAGGGCCAGGGACCACCAGAGCACCCCGGACTCCGCCCCAGGAATGGTCTGGTTTAAGAAGAGGATGATGGGCAGCATGGTGGCGGTGAAGGGAATGTTATCAATGAAGGCCGAAGCAATAGCGCTCACCCACAGGACAATGATGATGGCCGCAGTGAGATTGCCGCCCGAGACATCCTTCACCCAGTTGGCGATCATCTGGATCAGTCCGGTCTCCTCCGCCCCGGCAATAACCATGAAGAGGCCGATGAAAAAGATCAGGGTGGGCCATTCCACTTCGTGTTCCAGCATCTCCACGATGTCCTCCCCGGAGATGGCCAGCAGCACCAGGGAACCGACGAGCGCCGCCACCGACACCTGCATGTGCAGGAAGCCGTGCAGGGCAAAAAGCAGAATGGTAAAGCCCAGCAGCAGCAGGCTCTGGATCATCAGCTTCTTGTTGGTGATCTGATATTCCTCACGTAAATAAGCAATGGTGCGGGGAATATCCTTCACTTCGGCCTTGAGGTAATCTTTTTTGTGCCACCAGAGATAGAACACTGAGGAGACCCCCAGGCACACGATACAGACCAGGGACAGGTTCTTCACGAACTGCCCGAAAGTCAGCCCGGCGTAGGACCCGATGAGAATGTTGGGCGGGTCGCCGATGAGGGTGGCGGTGCCGCCCACGTTGGACGCAAAGGCCTGGGGGATCAGGAAGGTCAGTGGGTGAACCTTCAGGGTGAGGGCGATCTCGATGGTCACCGGGATGACCAGGAGCATCGTAGTGACGTTGTCCAGGAAGGCGGAGATCACCGCAGTGAGGAACTGGAGGACGAAGGCGAGGACAAAGA
>JBAZKX010000512.1:0-2556 GCA_041650575.1 Desulfobaccales bacterium | reverse complement strand
CAAGTTCCTGGTAAACACCACCGGCAAGTTTGTGGTGGGCGGCCCGCTGGCGGACTGCGGCGTGACCGGCCGCAAGATCATCGTGGACACGTACGGCGGCCGGGGTTATCACGGCGGCGGCGCCTTTTCGGGCAAAGACCCCACCAAGGTGGACCGGACCACGTCCTACATGCTGCGCCACGTGGCCAAGAACGTGGTGGCCGCGGGACTGGCCAAACGCTGCGAGGTCCAGGTGGCCTATTCCATCGGCCTGCCCGATCCGCTCTCCGTCATGGTCTATACCTACGACACCGCGGTCATTCCCGAGGAAAAACTCCTGGAGATCATCAAGTCCACTTTCAGCTTCAAGCCTGCGTCCATGATCCAGTACCTGGAACTCCAGCGGCCCATCTTCAAGAAAACTGCGGCTTACGGACATTTCGGCCGCACCGATCCGGACTTCACCTGGGAATACGTCAACAAAGTGGATGTGCTCCGGGAGAAGGCCGGGCTCAAAGGCCCCTCCCCCATCTGCATCTGTCAGCCGCAAGTTGCGCAGGCGAAATGAGGACACGCATGGATTACGATGTTAAAGATATAAATCTGGCCGACAAGGGCCGGCTGCGGGTGGAGTGGGCCCGCCGGGATATGCCGGTGCTGAACGCCATCCGGGAACGCTTCGAGCGGGAAAAGCCCCTGGCCGGGCTCAGGATTGCCGCGTGCCTGCACGTCACCACCGAAACCGGGGTCCTGGCCGCCACCCTGAAGTCCGGCGGCGCGATAGTACACGTGTGCGCCTCCAATCCCTTGAGCACCCAGGACGACGTGGCCGCGTATCTGGCCAAGTATGAAGAAATTCCCACCTTTGCCATCAAGGGCGAAGACGGCGACACCTATTATAAGCACATCAACCAGGCCCTGGAAGTGAAGCCCCAGATGACCATGGACGACGGGGCCGATCTGGTCTTCACCATCCACACCAAGCGCCAGGAACTGCTCCCCAATATCTTCGCCGGCACCGAGGAAACCACCACCGGGGTGATCCGCCTCAAGGCCATGGCCAAAGACGGGGTGCTGCGCTACCCGGTCATCGCGGTGAACGACGCCATGACCAAGTACCTCTTCGACAACCGCTACGGCACCGGCCAGAGCACCCTGGACGGCATCCTGCGGGCCACCAACCGGCTGATGGCCGGCGGCATCTTCGTGGTGGCCGGCTACGGCTGGTGCGGCCGGGGCCTGGCCATGCGCGCCCGGGGCATGGGCGCCCGGGTCATCGTCACCGAAGTCAATCCCCTCAAGGCCCTGGAGGCTCTGATGGACGGCTACGAAGTGCTGCCCATGGAGCAGGCCGCCAGGATCGGCGACGTCTTCTGCACCCTTACCGGCGACATCAACGTCATCCGGGAAGAGCACTTCAAGCTCATGAAAGACGGGGCCATCCTCTCCAACTCCGGGCACTTCAACGTGGAAATCGACATTGCGGCCCTGGAAGGCCTCAGCACCGCCCGGCGCCAGATTCGGGACGCGGTGGAAGAATTTACCCTGAAAAACGGCAATTGTCTCTATCTGCTGGCGGAAGGCCGCCTGGTCAACCTGGCCGCGGCTGAAGGCCACCCCTCAGCGGTCATGGACATGAGCTTTGCCAACCAGGCCCTATCCGCGGAATTCATTTCGCAGAACCACCAGAAGTTCGCCAAGCAGGTCTATCCGGTGCCTGAGGATATCGACAAAGAGATCGCCCGGCTGAAGCTGGCGGCCATGCAGGTGGATATCGACACCCTGACCCCGGAGCAGGAAAAATATCTGGCATCCTACGATTTGGGGACTTAAGTTAGACAGTGGTCAGTAGTCAGTGATCAGTGGCCAGAAATCAGTCCCTGGCCTCTGATCATGGTCCCTTGGCTGCCGGCCGATCAAAACCTTCCCCAAGGATAACTCCAGATGACAGAGATCAAATTCGGGACCTCGGGTTGGCGGGGCATTCTGGCGGAGGATTTCACCTTCGCCAACGCCCGCCTGGTGTGCCAGGGCATCGCCGACTATCTCAAGCAGCAGGGCCTCACCGGCCGGGGCATGGTCATCGGCTACGATACCCGCTTTATGTCCGAGGCCTTCGCGGCCACCGCGGCCCAGGTGATGGCCGGCAACGGCATCACCAGCCACTTTACCACCCGGGATTGCCCCACGCCGGTAGTGAGTTGGGCCGTCCGGGATGGCAAACACGGCGGGGCCATCAATATCACCGCCAGCCACAATCCCCCGGAGTACAACGGCATCAAGTTTTCGCCCGCCGCCGGCGGGCCCGCGCCTTCGCCGGTGACCAACGCCATCGAGTCCCTCATCGGCCAGATGACCGCCGCGGCCGTCAAAACCATGCCCTTGGCCCAGGCCCGGGAACAAGGCCTGGTGGTGGACCTCGATCCCCGGGAATCCTATTTTCAACATCTCAGGGAACTGGTGGACCTCGAGGTCTTGAAGAAAGCGGGCCTCAAGGTGGTGGTGGACGTCCTCTACGGCACCGGCCACGATTACCTGGACGCCTTCCTGAAGGAGGCCGGGGCGCAGGTGGAGGTC
>JBAZKX010000511.1:0-2566 GCA_041650575.1 Desulfobaccales bacterium | reverse complement strand
ACCCCTTCGCCGGCAAAATGCCGGCACCGAAGCGCATCGCGCAGCCCAAGGAAGAGGTCGTCCAGTTTGAAATGCCCCCGATGGACGAGGAGAAAGAGGAATCCGTCGAGGAATTGAACGACGAAGTGGTGGAGAACGTCATGGCCCCCCCGAGCTTGGTCGACATCCCGACCGTTGTTCCCGTCACCGCCTTCACCCAGCCGCTCCAGCCGCCGCCCCCGCCGGGCATGACCGCCGCCAAGGGCGCGATCAACATCCCCGTCACGAAGCCGGGCGCCAACTTCGGCAAGGGCATCAAGGATCTTTTCGATATCAACAACCTCGACCAGCGTCCGGTGCCCCGCGTGCAACCCGGCCCGCAGTATCCCTATGAAATGAGCCGCGCCGGCATCAGCGGCGAGGTCGTCGTCGAATTCATCATCAATTCCGGCGGCGACGTCGTCGACACCCGGATCGTGCGCTCCTCGCACCGTGAATTCGAGGTTCCGGCCATGCAGGCCGTGCAGAAATGGAAATTCAAGGCCGGTCGCAAGGGCGGCAAGGCCGTCAACGTCCGCGCCTCCCAGCTCATCGAGTTCAATCTCGAGGATTCCAAATAATCGCGCCGCCTGCCATGCTCAACGTCCGGCCCCTCATCCCCCGCCCTTTCCTCGCCCTGCTCGGTGCCTTGTCCCTGCTCACGGCCACCGCTGTGGCGCAGACGCCGCCGCACGTGCGGGACTATTCCCCCACGGATGCCACCAGCGAAATTCTAAGCAAATACAAGCTGGAGTTGGACGCCAAGAACTACGACTCGGCGATCGCCATCCTGGACGGCCAGCTGGCCAAGGTCGGGGCGGACAGCTACGACGCCGCCCTGCTCTACCAGATCAAGACCCAGACGCTGCTGCAGAAGGGTGATTTCTCCAAGGTCATCGACCCGCTCGAGAAGGGCCTGACTCTCTCCGACTCGAAAACCCCGACCTATTATGAGGAACGCGCCACCCGCGATCTCCTCTTCTTCCTGGCCCAGCTCTATCTGCAGGAAGCCGTGCAGACCAAGGTTCCCGGTCAGGCCCCCATCTTTTTCGAGAAGGCGGATCGCACCATGCAGCGCTGGCTGAAGCTCGTCCCCAGGTCCAATGCGGACGCCCAGCTGATCTATTCCCAGCTCCTCTATACCCGCGCCACCCAGAACTCCGATCAGCCCGATCTTGCTCTCATCAAGCGCGCCTTGGAACAGGTCGAAATCGGCCTGAAGCTTTCGACCCATCCCAAGGACACCTTTTATGTATTGAAGATGGTCTGCCTCCAGCTGCTCAACCGCAACTACGAGGCCGTCGAACTCCTCGAGCTGATGGTCAAGCAGAAGCCCGATTCCGCCACCTACTGGCAGCAGCTGGCCGCCCTCTACCTGGGCCAGGGCAACGACCTCCGCGCCATCCTGAGCATCGAGCGGGCCCAGGCCAACGGGCTCATGAGCACGCCCAAGGACAATTTCAATCTCATCGGCATTTACTTCAACATGTCCCAGTATGAGAAGGCCGCCGAGCTGCTCGAAGCCGGCCTGCAGAAAGGCACCATCGAACGCGACGTCAAGAATTGGGAGCTCCTGGCCCTGACCTATCAGCAGCTGGAGCGGCCCTACAAAAGTATCGATACCCTCAAGAACGCCGCCAAGGTTTTCCCCAATTCCGGACAGCTGGAGTTCATGATCGCCCAAGCCTACCACTCGATGGAAAAGCCCGCCGAGGCCCTCCCCCATCTTCAGGCCGCCATCGCCAAGGGCAATCTGCAGAAGCCCCATGCCGTCTACCTCTTCCTCGCCTATATCAGCTATGAGCTGAAGAAATATGATATCGCCTTGGAGGCAGCCCGCAAGGCCGCCGAGTTCCCCGAGGGTGCCAAGGATGCCCAGAACATGATCAAGGGCATCGAGGACATCGTCAAAGACCGCGAAGCCAAGAAGAACAAAATGTAACCCCTTTCCCTTTAACGCACGCGCACTGACCATGAACAAAAGCTACTTCATATTCCCCCTTCTCGGGCTGCTCATCTTCGGCGGCTTTTATCTCAGCTTCGAGAAAGAGTACCAGGCCAAGGCCGCAGAGGCCACGGCCAGGGCTGAACAAATCAAGAAGGACAAGGCCAAGCAGGACATCGCCAACCGCGAAGCCGCCATCAAGGCCGCCATCGAATCCCAAGCCAAGCGCAAGCTTGAGCGCGAGGAGAAGGAGCGCGTGGAGGAAGCCAAGAAGACCGCCCGCCAGGACGCGGAAGATCTGCGCCAGCGCAACTACGACGAGCGCAACAAACTGCGCGACCAGGTCGGTCGCCTGAAGAAGGATCTCGAAGAGCTGAAGGCCGTCACGGCCAAGGTTTCCGAGGAGAAGAAGAAACACGCGGACGAGCTGGCTTTTCTCCAGACCTTCGTGAAACAGGCTGAGGCCAACGTTAAATATTACTACAACCTGCTCGACAAGATCACCGCGGCCGAGGCCGCCAGGGCCGAGGCCGCCAAGATCGCGGCCGCCGAGGCCGCCAAGAAAAGCTAACCTGCCCCACTTCCGACCCACATGAACAAGTC
>JBAZKX010000510.1:0-2567 GCA_041650575.1 Desulfobaccales bacterium | reverse complement strand
GGGGGCCAGCCCCAGCAAAGCCTTGATCGCGGCGCTGGTCTGCCCCCTGGCCTTCAGCTCCAATACCTGGCCCAGAAGCACCAGGGTGACAATGACCGCCGCGGCCTCAAAATAGACCCCCACCCTCCCTTCCGGCCCGCGCAAGGAGGCGGGGAAGATGCCGGGAAACATCTGGGCGATGACGCTATAGCCATAAGCCACCGCTACCCCCAACCCGATGAGGGTGAACATGTTCAGGCTGCGATTGATGACCGACTGGACGCCCCGCACGAAGAAGGGCCAGCCTCCCCACAGCACTGCCGGGGTAGCCAGGGCCAGCTCCAGCCACCCCAGCGTTTCGAGATTGGCCAGTTTCTCCAGGGGATGGCCAGGGATGAGGTGGCCCATGGCGATAATAACCACGGGGATGGTGAGGGCCAGGGCCACCCAGAACCGCCACTGCATGTCCCGCAGTTCCGGATTCTCCTCCTCTTCCACGGCCAAAGTGCGGGGTTCCAGGGCCATGCCGCATTTGGGGCACGTTCCTGGGGCGTCGCTGACGATCTCCGGGTGCATGGGGCAGGTCCATTCGGTGCGAGTCAAGGGAGCTGGCGGAGCCGTCGGCTCTAAACCCATACCGCATTTGGGGCAGAAACCTGGCTGGGACTCCCGCACCTCGGGGTCCATGGGGCAGGTGTAGAAGCCACCTGGAGGAGCCTCGCTATTTTCTTCACGGGGAGGAGCCGGTTTAGCGGGTAACTCTAAGAGTCTCCCGCACTTGGGACAGCGGGGCGCCGGCTCCCTAACTTCCGGGTGCATGGGGCAGGTCAGGTACTCTGTGGGGGCCTTTGGCAGCCGCGGCTTCAGGCTCCCTACCGGCTCCTGCAACGCCAAGATAAAGTTCCGGCTCCTTCTGAAACCGGTCGAGGCAGTGAGGACTGCAGAAATCGTACCCTCGGCCTTCGAAGACGGTGCGATGGGGGCTGTCGGCTTTTACCTGCATGCCGCACACCGGATCTTGAACTCTATCCGAATCTCGAGACTTCATCACTTAATCATCGAACCTTGGGGAGTTTTACCTAAAACTAAGCATTACACCCCAGAGTGCAAGAGTACAAAGACTGATGAACATTCCGAGTGGTGTGTTTTCTTCCCTTGGATTCCCCTTGTTCCTGTTCAATTATTTATTTTCCGAAACTCGGCTTTAGTTCCGCCTGACAATACCAATCAAGGAGGTCTCTGCGCCGGAACTTGCGGAGGCCCTTCTCCAAGCTGGTTTTGGTTACGCAAAGCATTGGCCAGACCTCTTCCCGGCCAAGCCCTGCTTCCATCAAAGTCATGGTGACTAATTGGGGGTCCAGGTCATATGAGACCGTTTGGGTCGGGTCATAGACAAGGTACCCCACCTGGACCGGATCGAGGATCTTCGGAAACCCCCTTATCAGAGGCCGCACCTCCGGACACGTAGGTCACCCTCAGTTATGCCCTAAAGTGCATGACATGCCTTTTAAATGCATAGTCATAGAAAGGCAGGGAAAGGTAAGGGGGGGCTCCGGAGGAGCTCCTTTCTTTCGGGCCGGGCGGGGGGGCGCCCTTCCCCTTGACCAAGTGCTTTGGGCATAAGACTATCGGCCCTCAGTAAATGCGCTGCGCATTCCTAAAGGTGGTCTAGAGGGTGGATAGTCCTCCCAAGAGCTCGCCAAGTTCCTGAAGCTTGCCCCTGAGTCGGCTGCTGCAGAAGCTTCAGGAGCCCCCACAGAGGTTCTTACTTTATCAATACTTTCCCGATTAAAGAGACCCCCTCAGGAGGAGAAGGCAGGCTGATTGATCTTTGCCTAACTATGCAACCGCCCAAAATAGCAAGTTGCGTAACTGGCGAAATCTCAAGGCGAGAAGAGACAGGCGGATATTATTGATGCCGTAAAGGGGTTTTGACAGTCCTGGATTAATCCTCTCCCGAGACCAACCATCATCAAGCTGAGGTTGAAAAATCAGCCATTTTTCGTCAGGGCTAGCGGAATGCCGCGCAAAAATCGGCTATTTTAGCCAGATTCAAATTCTTGGTCCCTGATGATCCAGCCCTTCACCGGCCGCCAAATTTTGGCCTTATCCGGCCGCGCCGATCAGAAGAAGGAGAGGGTCAGATATTCTGGGCGTGTAATTCCTGAGCCTTGTGTTTCAACTGCCGGCGAAGCAATCTCACCTTCTGATTCGGGAATTCCGCGGTGAGGAAGTTGAACTTTTCACAGGCCTTTAAGTCCGGGCACTCAAAGCAATGGCTCTGCTGCCGTCTCAAGGCGCAGAGATGGATGGGGCAGTGGTCCTGGCCTTTGCCGCCCTTGCAGCCTGAACATTCGGTGTGGGTGAGAAACCAATCCAGGCCTTGCCGGAATTCGGGAAAAGAAAAACCCTCCTCCCCGGGGAAGCAGTGAGCCCACCAATTCTCCCGAAACTGATTCAGATACCCTTTCACCGTGGCCAAGGCTTCCAGGAAGTCCGGCGCCCCCAACTGACAATCGTCGCATAGACCGCAATAGCTCTCTTTCATGAGAAGACTCCCACCCTATAATTTTCTTCGACAGCAGGTT
>JBAZKX010000509.1:0-2568 GCA_041650575.1 Desulfobaccales bacterium | reverse complement strand
TCTTTACACGCTCAGCAGCCTGGACCGGATTCAGAGCGGCCACCAGGTCATCACCAACCAAATCGCCTTGACGAATGTCCAGGTGCGGTCTGCCGCGGAAAACCTCGAGAACCTGGGCATGAGCAAGAAGCAGATTAGGGAGATGGCCCGGACCAGGAGAGTCACCCAGGATATCGAACTGGTGGCGCCGGTAACGAGCTTCGTCTTGGCGCGTAACCTCACTCCGGGACAGAAGATCGCCCGGGGCGACGAGTTGTACAAGCTCGGGGATCTGAGCCGCGTCTGGATCCTGGCGGACGTGTATGAAAATGAAGCGCGCTATATGCGGCCGGGGCTGAAAGTGCGGGCGGCGCTGCCCAATCAGAACCGCACCTTCTGGGCCACGGTGAGCGAGAGTCTGCCGATTTTCGACCCGGTCAGCCGCACCATGAGAGTGCGCCTGGAGGCGGACAACCCGGATTACGATCTCAGGCCCGACATGTTCGTGGACCTGGAGATTCCGCTGAACCTGGCGCCGGTCCTGACCGTGCCGGTGGACGCCATCCTGGATTCGGGACTGAAAAAGACCGTGTTCGTGGACCGGGGCAACGGCTATTTCGAACCCCGGAAGGTGGAAACCGGCTGGCGCTTTGACGACCGGGCCGAGATCGTCAAGGGACTTACCCCGGGGGAAAAGATCGTCGTCTCGGGGAATTTCCTCATCGACTCCGAAAGCCGCATGAGACTGGCGGCCGCGGGAATGTACGGCGAGGTCGTCAAGGACCCGGTGTGCGGGCTGAAGGTGGACCAGAGCAAGGCCAAAGCCGCGGGCTTCTTGAGCACCCATAACCACGAGACCTACTATTTCTGTTCGGAGGGCTGCAAGGATCACTTTGAGAAAAATCCCCCGCGTTATGCTGAAAAACCCGCCGGGGACCAGGAGGGCAAAGGTGATGCCGCGGCCAAGGCCAAGGACCCTGTCTGCGGCCTCGAGGTGGACGTGGCCGAGGCCAAGGCCGGCGGCCTGATTAGCGAGTATCAGGGGAAGACCTACTATTTTTCCAAGTACAGTAGCAATAAAGAGTTCGATCAGGACCCCGGACGCTACGCGGCCAAAGCAGCCGGCGGCGGCAAAGCTGCAAAGGTCATCGCCAAGGATCCGGTGTGCGGCCTCGACGTGGACCAGGGCTTTGCCGACATGATGGGCCTGAAACGGGAATTTGAGGGCCAGACTTACTATTTTCGCCAGGTTGCCAGCCTGGAGGCGTTCGATCAGGACCCCAAGGGCTGCCTCAGCAAGGCCGCGGCGGCTTCTGACCAGGGCGAAATGGAAAAGGATAAAGGCAAAATCCTCACCGACAACACGACGACGGGCTATCTGGCCCACGCCCTGGGGATTGACGCCGCGGCAGTCAAGCCCGGACCCATGAAAGAGATGCCGGTAACCGACAAAGATCCGGTGTGCGGCATGGCGTTGGGGGAAAGCGTGATCTCCACCTTGCCTTACAAGACTTTGCATAAGGGCAAGGTCTATTATTTCTGTTCCGAGGCCTGCAAAGAAAAATTTGACAAGACCCCCGATTATTACGCCAGCAAGCTGGCGTCCGCCCCGGGGCCGGCTGGGGCGCCGGCTGCTCATGCGCCGGGCCGTCCGCCGGGGACTCCGGGAGCCGCGGGCCTGCCCCCGGGCGTTCTGTTGCCGCCCCCGGCCTCCTCCCCGACTCCCCTGACCGGCATTATCAAGGAGGAAGTCTACCGCGGGCCCGCCCAACCGGGACAGATAAGCCCACCGGCTCCGGCCGCAGGTCTTCCCGCGGTTCCGGTCCCGGTCCCGCCTCCCCCTCCCCTGACCGGGGTAATCCTGGATGAAGACCACCATGGGCACGCCCATCAGGAGCACATGGACCCGCCGGTTGCGCCCGCGGCTCCTCCCGCAGTGCCGGCGACGGCCCCGGCCGCGCTTCCGGCCCCGGCGACTCCGGTCCCGGCCCCGACTCCCGCGTCCCGTCTGGAAGGTGAGAAAGGCCACGAGGAGCACGCCCATATGAAGCCGGTGACCCCGCCCGGGCCTAAACCGGAGGCGAATCCCAACCAAGACCCGGTATGCGGCATGGACCTGAAGGGGGCAGGCCTGCACGCGGTCTTCCCGAAGAGCGTCTACAAGGGAACGAACTACTATTTCTGCTCCGAGGGGTGCAAGCAGGAGTTTGTTAAAAAGCCCGAGCACTATCTCAAGCAGGCCGAGAAAAACAGGGAGGTGCCGGCGCGGTATAAGTATAAAATGCAGCAGAATATCCGGTACGGCCCGGCTCGGGCGATCCCCCGCGGGGCCATCGAAACCATGGAACAGAAGGAACCCGGGGCGGTGACGCCGAAACCGGCCCCGAAAACTCCTCAGGCTCCCCAGGTTCAGGCGCAGGGGACTGAACTGCCCCATATGCAGGCTGACCTGCCGCCGGCCGCGCCGCCGGCCCCGGCCGGCGTGCCCAAAGACAGGAGAGGACGGCCGCTGCCGAACGCGGCGCTGCCACCGGCCCCAGCCGGGGGGCAATAGCATGATTAACCGCATCATCGATTTTTCCGTCAACA
>JBAZKX010000508.1:0-2571 GCA_041650575.1 Desulfobaccales bacterium | reverse complement strand
AGGTCGCATTATCGGCCGGGAAGGCAGGAACATCCGGGCCCTGGAAGCGGCCACCGGGGTGGACATTATCATCGACGATACTCCCGAGGCCGTTATCTTGAGCGCTTTCAACCCGGTCCGGCGGGAAGTGGCCCGGCGCAGCCTGGACCGGCTCATCTCCGACGGCCGCATCCACCCCGGGCGCATCGAAGAGATCGTGGAAAAAGTCACCCAGGAATTGGAAGTGAATATACGGGAGGCAGGGGAAGAGGCCGCGTTCGACGCCGGCGTCCACGGGTTGCACCCTGAACTCATCAAACTCCTGGGCAAGCTGAAGTTCCGCACCAGCTATGCTCAAAACGTCCTGCAACACTCGGTGGAGGTCTGCTACCTCTGCGGCATCATGTCCGCCGAATTGGGGCTCAACGTCAAGCATGCCAAGCGGGCCGGCTTGCTCCATGACATCGGCAAGGCCGTGGATCAGGAAGCCGAAGGCGTCCATGCGCTCATCGGCGCCGATCTGGCCAAGCGCTACGGCGAATCCCCCAAGGTGGTCCATGCCGTCGCCGCCCATCACGAAGACATCGCCCCGGAAAACATCATGGCCGTGCTGGTCCAAGCCGCCGACACCCTTTCCGGAGCCCGCCCCGGAGCCCGGCGGGAGATGCTCGAGACCTACGTCAAGCGCCTGGAGGACCTGGAGAAAGTCGCCCTGTCCTTCGGTGGCATCAGCAAATCGTACGCCATTCAGGCCGGCCGGGAAATCCGCCTCATCGTTGAAAGCGAGAAGGTCAACGACGAAGAAGCGGTCCTGCTCAGCCGGGAGGTGGCCAAAAAGATCGAACAAGACCTCACCTATCCGGGTCAGATCAAGGTCACCGTCATCCGGGAAACCCGGTCGGTGGAGTACGCCCGCTAACGGCCCCTCATTCATGAATATCCTGTTTATCGGTGATATCGTGGGGGCCCCGGGACGGCGGGCCGTCGAGGAACTCCTGCCCTGGGCCATTGACCATTATTTCATTGACCTGGTGGTGGCCAACGGCGAAAACGCCTCCGGCGGCCTGGGAATCACCCCCCAGGTGGCCGACGACCTCTTGGCACAGGGGGTGGACGTCCTCACCAGCGGCAACCACATCTGGAAGCACAAGGAGATCCTCCCCTATCTCGAAGAAACCGACCGCCTGCTGCGCCCGGCTAATTACCCGCCGGGGGCCCCGGGGCAGGGCCTGGCCATCGTCGAGACCGCCGCGGGCGAACCCGCGGCCATCATCAACCTGGAGGGCCGGGTCTTCATGAGCGCCATTGAATGCCCCTTTCGCACCGTGGACGGTCTCCTCGAAACGATCCCCCCCCATGTCAAGGTCATCCTGGTGGACATGCACGCCGAGGCCACCAGCGAGAAGCAGGCCTTGGGGTGGTACCTGGACGGCCGGGTGAGCGCGGTGGTGGGCACCCACACCCACGTCCAGACCGCCGACGAACGCATCCTGCCGGGCGGCGCCGGCTATATCAGCGACACCGGCATGACCGGCCCGGTGGACTCGGTCATTGGCATGAAACGGGAGATCATCCTGGAGCGCTTCCTGACTCAGCGCCCCCAACCTTTCAAGGTGGCGACCCAGAATATGCAGCTCCAGGGGGTGGTACTGAAAATCGACCCCCAGGGCCGCTGCCAGGAAGTCACCCGCGTGCGCCTGCCCCTGAAGTCAGCCTGATTTTTTCTTAAAGATTGCCACCTTGGAAGGCCTGTAATATCAATATATGGTGACACAGGCGTCTCGCCTGTGCAGGCTCAGGACAAACGTTTATGATTTGCACAGGTTCTGTTCGAACACAACATAAACCTTGAACCTTGAACTTTGAAGATCAGGAGATCATTATGCGTTGCATCGCCGCCATCATTTGCCTTTTGTCCACCCTTATCTGGCAGGGATGCTCCACTTACGAACCCAAGGTCCAGCCTTTCAAGCTCCCCGAAGCTTATGCCAATGTGCAGCGGGTGGCCGATGTCTATGTGGGGGCCCGGGCCTGGGACAACGTCGAGGCAGCCCGGGCCGCGTTCGGCTTCGACATCATCGGCGCGGGGCTCCTGCCGGTGCAGGTGAGCTTCGACAACCGGGGCAACCAGACCCTGGTGATCGTCCCCACCCAGACCTTTCTCATCAACCCGCAGCAGGAGCTCTTTCCCGTGTTGTCGGATCGCCAGGCCTATGACCGGGTGGCCCAGGGGGTCCAGGTCAAGGAAACCGTGAAGGGCGTGACCCAGGGGTCCCTCCTGGGCGCGGCCACCGGGGCCCTCATCGGCGCCGCGGTGGGCGTGGTCAGCGGCGGCCGGGCCGGAGAATATGCCCTGCGTGGGGTCACCGCGGGCGCGGTCGGCGGCGGTATCCTGGGGGGAGTGCAAGGCGCCGGCGAAACCCAGGTGCCCCGGACCATCAGCCAGGACCTGGCCGCCCACAACCTGCAAAACACCCCGATTAAACCCGGAGAGCTGGCCTACGGCCTTATCCTCTTCCCCCGGGAGGCAGGCTCCCCCCAGACGCTGCGCCTCCAACTCCAAGACCGGGATACCGGCCAGGTTTATACCCT
>JBAZKX010000507.1:0-2572 GCA_041650575.1 Desulfobaccales bacterium | reverse complement strand
GAAAAGGGGGAAGAAAATACCTTGAGACCCTTGCGCTTTTTCTCCTCTTCGCCTTTTCGACCTCACTGAGACCTCGCAATCAATGCTGCGAATCATCGTTTGCATCAAGCAAGTGCCCGATACCCAGGAAGTGCGCCTGGACCCGTTGACCCATACCCTGAAGCGGGAGGGCATCGGAGCCATCATCAACCCCTTTGACCTCTATGCCCTGGAAGAAGGTTTACGGGTCAGGGAGTCCCAGGGCGGCACGGTGACCGTCATGACCATGGGCCCGCCTCAGGCCGAGGCCGCGCTGCGGGAGGCGTTGGGCTTTGGGGCCGACGCCGCGGTGCTCCTATCGGATAAGGCCTTTGCCGGGGCCGATACCTGGGCCACCGCGCTGACTTTGGCCCGGGCCGTGGAGAAGCTAGGCGGCGCTGACCTGATCTTTTGCGGCAAACAGGCCATCGACGGCGACACCGCCCAGGTGGGGCCCATGCTGGCCACCATCCTGAATATCCCTTATGTGGCCTGGGCCCGGAAACTGACGTTCAGCGGCGACGGCGTGCTTTCGGTGGAGCGCCTCCTGGACCACGGCTATGACGCGGTGGAGACCGGGCTGCCGGCCCTGGTCACGGTGGTCAAGGAGATCAACGAACCCCGGGTGCCGTCCTTCAAGGCCAAGCTCAAGGCCAAGAAAGAGGCCATCCCGGTGTGGGGGATCAGCGATCTGGGCTTGGAGGCCGCGGACGTGGGTCTGAGCGGGTCTTTCACCCAGGTGGTGAAGGTCTTTGCGCCCCCCTCCCGGGGGAAGGCGGAGATCTGGACCGGGGCGCCGGAGGAGCTGGCGGCCCGGCTGTGGCCGCGGCTCAAGGCCCAGGGCAAGGGGCTGCTTTAGGTAGCCGCAGGCTTTAGCCTGCGCCAGCCCAGGATAGTGGTGGGCCATGCCCACCCTACAATTGGCGCTCTCTTAAACCAGGCTTTTGGCTGATAGCTGAAAGCTGACCGCTGAAAGCTCCCGAGCCATGGCCTTACAGGAAGAATTCGAGAAGACCGGGGAATATTTCTTCAGGTGGAGAAGTTATCTGCCGTTGATCATGGCCATTTTCTTCATCCCGGCCCTGGTCGTGTACCGCACTTCCTTTCAGAACCATGGCCTTAACCTGGCCTGGGATTTCTTTTGTTTGGCGGTGGCGCTTTTAGGCGAGGGGTTGCGGTTCTTTACGGTGGGCTTTGTGCCCCGGGGCACTTCCGGACGCAACACACTGGGCCAGGTAGCCGACACCCTGAACACCACCGGCATGTATGCCGTGGTGCGGAACCCCCTGTACTTGGGCAACTTTATTATTTGGTTCGGGTTGTCCCTGTTTATGAAGTTGTGGTGGTTCACCGCGTTGATCGTGTTATTTTTCCTGGTATTTTACGAGCGGATCATTTTTGCTGAAGAGCGCTTTTTGCGGGAAAAATTTGGGGATGAATTTTTACAGTGGGCGGCCCGCACTCCGGTCATTATGCCCAACTTCAAGGATTGGCGGCCGCCGGCCCTGCCCTTTTCCTGGAAATCGGCCCTGGTCCGGGAATACGGCTCTTTTTATGCCATCATCGCCACCTTTACTTTCCTGGAACTGCTGGCCGGGTTGTGCAGTTACGGCAAATTGACCATCGAGGCCATCTGGATCAAGATCTTTTTAGGCAGCACGATTTTTTATCTGATCATCAGATACCTGAAGAAAAAGACCAAGGTCCTGGCAACGGATAATCGCTAAAGAATGGTGCGCAGAGCGCACCCTACTGAAAACTGAAAACCGAAAACTTTTTTAAGATGAGCCTAATTTTCTACTCCGAAAGATGTATTGCCTGCGGCCAGTGCGTGGAGGCCTGCCCCTTCGGGGTATTGCGGCTGGAGAGTGAGACCCTCGTTATCGGCGAGGGCTGCAACCTCTGCGGGGCCTGCGTCGAGGTCTGCGAGGTGGAGGCCCTGGCCCTGCCCGAAACCGCGGGGCCGTCGCCCCGGCCCGGGGTGCCGCCCGACGGTGTCTGGGTCTTTGCGGAGCAGCGCCGCGGGGAGTTGGCCCCGGTGACCGCGGAGCTCCTGGGCGAAGCCCGGCGGCTGGCCGACACCCTGAACGTCAAGGTGGCGGCGGTCCTGCTGGGCGATGGGGTGGCCCACCTGGGCGAAGCCCTGCTCGCGGCCGGGGCCCATAAGGTCTATCTGGCGGAGCACCCGCTGCTTAATGATTTCCTGGAAGAGACATATGCCGCGGCTTTGACCGAGCTGGCCCAAAAATTTCAGCCCGAAATCATCCTGGCGGGGGCGACTTACCTGGGCCGGGCCTTTATTCCCCGGGTGGCCGCGGCCTTAAAGACCGGGCTCACCGCGGATTGCACCGCGTTCGGCATCGACCCGGAGAAACGCCTGCTGCTCCAGACCCGCCCCGCGTTCGGCGGCAACATCATGGCCACCATCATCACGCCCCGGACCTATCCCCAGATGGCTACGGCCCGGCCGGGAGTCTTCAAGCCCCTGGCCGCCGAGGCCTCCCGGGGTGGAGAGGTGGTCCCGGTGGAACTGGCGAGCCTGGCCGGCCCGCGC
>JBAZKX010000506.1:0-2572 GCA_041650575.1 Desulfobaccales bacterium | reverse complement strand
GGGACTGCGGCCGGCGTCGTAGAGCGGGAAAGCGAAGCGCATCCCGCCTTCAGTAGCTACATGACCCGGGGAATTGGCGGGGAAGGCCCCTGCTCCAGGGGCCCTTCCCCCTCTTCTCCCGCCGGTTCAGGCGGCTGGGGAGCTTTGCGGTGTTTCACCTTCTTGGGTTTTTTCTTGGCGGCCTTTGCCACCTCCACCGGGTGCGGGGAGAGATAGCGAGAGCTTACATAACCTATGGTCCCATCCCTTTTTACCTTGATCTGGGTCCATTTTTCGCTCTCCCCCATCTTTTCCACCTCTGCATTTAATTCCAGGGTGGAGGTTTTGGGGCAATCCAAGCCGGGACAAGTCCGTAAGCTAAGCTGCTTGGTGGTCACATAAAAAGTGGGGCGCACCACTCGGGGGAGCGGCGCCGGCGGGGCCGGTAGCGGCGGGGGTGGTGGCGGCAGGGTGCTGACTCGCGGCTGACAGCCCATGAGGCAAAAGATCAGCCCCAAAACGCAAATCACGGCGCCAAGACGCCCCGGGTCGATAAGATGGCCGGTGTCGGCCACGATGGTGGTGCCGCTAAACATGAGCCGCTCCGCAATGGACATTCGCAAGGATAAAAAAGGGCAGGATAAGACTCAATTATCGGAATGACCATTTCACCATGGTCAAAACAATCATTAGTCGGTTATCGGTTATGAATAATTCTCGGCTTTGTAGCCGCGGGCCTTAGCCTGCGCCGGCACAGGCGAGACGCCTGCGCCACCGTTTGATTGGGAATTTGGTATACGGCGGATGAAAAGGGCTCCGTTCCGGCCGGGTCTTCAAGGCCCGCGTGAGGAGGCGGGCCGGGAGGCCCGCCCTACCGCAGCAGCAGTGCCCCGGCCAGGACCAGGACTTCGACGATTTCGTTGGTGGCGCCGAGGATATCGCCGGTGATGCCTCCGAGGCTCCTCTGGAAATAGCGGCTTCCCAGCCAGACCAGCCCGGCGGCGATGGCGGCGAGAGCCAGGCCCGGCCCGCCCAGGATGAGCACGGCCAGGACCCCGGCGCTGAGGCTGGCCCCCGCCAGGACCCGGCGGCTCACTCCCAGGGTCATGGCCTGGCCCAGGCCGCCTTCGGGCCGGGCGTAGGGCGACAGATAAGCCAGGAGCACCATGGCCCAGCGGCTGAGGACCGGATAAAGGAGGAGGACCCGGTCGCCGGCGCCGGTGGGGTCCAGAGAGAGAAAAAGAGAGAATTTCAGCAGCAGGATCAGGATGAGGCTGATCACCCCGAAGGCGCCCACCCGGGAGTCCTTCATGATGCGGAGGCGGTCGGCAGGGGCGTGGCCCCCGCCCAGGCCGTCGGCGGTGTCGGCCAGCCCGTCCAGGTGGAGGCCGCCGGTGAGCCAGGCCGTGAGGGCCAGGAGCAGGGCCGCGGCCGCAGGCATAGGCAGGAGGCGGTGCAACCCGGCCCAGGCCCCCCAAAAGATCAGGCCCAGCAAGGCCCCGACCCAGGGGAACCAGAACATGGAGCGGGCCAGATCCTGGTTTTCCGCCGGACCTCGCCAGGGCCACGGCAGCTTGGTGAGAAAGGTAAGGGCCAGGGGCAGGGTGTTCATTCTTCCTGCTCGGCTACCCCAGCCTCCCCGAAGGTGGCCATTTCGCGGTAGATCCTGACGCCGGCCTCCAGCAGGGTCAGACCCAGGGCGGCGCCGGTGCCTTCCCCCAGGCGCATCTGCAGGTTCAAGAGCGGCTTGAGTTCCAGAGAATCCAGCGCGATCTGGTGCCCCGGCTCCACGGAACGGTGGGCGGCAATGAGGTAATCGGCTGCGGCGGGAGCCAGGGCCTTGGCCACCAGCGCCCCGGCGGTGGCGATGAAGCCGTCCAGCAGCAGAGGCCGGCGGGCCGCGGCGGCTCCCAGGATAAGCCCGGCGATGCCGGCAATTTCGAGGCCGCCCACCGCGGCCAGGGCCCCCAGGGGGTCCTCGGCGATGGGTTGGTGCAGGGCCAGGGCCCGGTTGATCACCGCGACCTTGTGTTGCCAGACCTGGTCCTCGATGCCGGTGCCCCGGCCCGTGACCGCGCCCACCGGCCGCCCGGTGAAGATCGAGGCCAGGGCCGCGGCGGGGGTGGTGTTGCCGATACCCATGTCCCCCGCCGCCAGGGCATCCACCCCGCTGGCCATGGCCTCCTCCGCCATTTCTACCCCCACCAGAAGGGCTCGCAGGGCTTCCTCCCGGGTGAGGGCCGGTTCCTGAGCCATATTGCGGGAGCCGTAAGCCACCTTGCGCGCTATGAGTCCCGGGACGGACCCGAAGTCGTGGTTGACTCCGATATCCACCACGTCCACCCGGGCCCCGGCGTGGCGGCTCAGGACGTTGATGCCGGCGCCTCCCTGTAGAAAGTTATAGACCATCTGGAAGGTGACTTCCTGGGGATAGGCGCTGACCCCTTCGGCCACCACCCCGTGGTCCGCGGCAAAGACCACCACCCGTTTCTTGTCCAGGGGAGGCATTTCCTCCCGGCGGATGGCCACGTAGCGGGCGGCCAATTCCTCCAGCCGTCCCAAACTGCCCCGGGGTTTGGTGAGGGAGTCCAGG
>JBAZKX010000505.1:0-2573 GCA_041650575.1 Desulfobaccales bacterium | reverse complement strand
GGTGGGGCGGAAGGAAGGATGACCGGTCTCGGGGGCGCGGCTCGCCAGCGGGTGGGCGCAAAATCGCCTCCGGGTTTATCCAAAGGGTTCGGGGTTGGCGGGAGCGGCAGGCGGTCAGCTCTTCGGCCCGGGGACCCGAGAAACCGGCCTGCCCTGCCGAATTTCATCTGCCATAGGAGGGCGGAGCAGCAGCAATCTGTTCCAGGTTGCCTTCCATGTCGGTGATAATCAACCGCCCGGAGGGCAGCCGCCACGCCCGGACATCCATCTCGCTCTGGGAGTATTCCGGCGGCACGGGAAAAACTTCCGGCAAGTTGGCCTGAATCTCCAACCTCCGCCAACTGGCCGTGCCCAGCTCCCTGGTCGTGTCGGTGCGGCACTCCTGGTAGGTCACTCCTTCTTTGATCAGGGTTTCGGTGAGTTCGGTGCGATCAGAACCGGATTCGTTGACATAAATAACCATTTCTTGTCCTCCTGGCCGACATTGGTCCGGGGCGGTCGAAGCCTTCCCGGGGTATCCGGTCCCGCCAACCGGCAAGCTGCCGCCACGGCTGGACCATGCTTAAAAAAATAAGCAAGGGACGGACAATGTCAATGAAGACGCCGGAGAAAATGGGAGTTGATTGTAAAGAAATAAGGGCATAGCCCCGGCAGTGGAGGCCTAAACTGATTTTTCCGGGCGCCGCAGCAGGTGGGAGAGTGAGGGGGGAGAAAGGGGCCGGGGATCCGGCCCCTCAAGCGCTATTGGATAGCCCGCCGCTGTTCCTCCATTTTGTTCAGGAGGAACTCGAAGGACTTGGTGCGGATGGTCTGGGAGAACTGGGTTTTATAATTTTGCAGGATGCTGACCCCGTCCACCACCACGTCGTAGAGGATCCACCCCCCGGAGGTGCGGTGCATCAGGTAAGTCACCGGGATACTCTCGTTGGTCCGGACGATGGTGGTATCCACCTGGACGCGGTCGCCTTCCGGACGCTCCTGGCCGTACTTGATGTTTTCCTTTTTCAGGAAGTTGATGACCAGGCGGGTATAAGAATCTTGGAACAGGTAGCTGAAGGTGCGGGTGAATTC
Source organism: Desulfobaccales bacterium (assembly GCA_041650575.1). Taxonomy (GTDB): domain Bacteria; phylum Desulfobacterota; class Desulfobaccia; order Desulfobaccales; family 0-14-0-80-60-11; genus 0-14-0-80-60-11. The sequence continues at coordinate 1,502 of JBAZKX010000505.1, read as the reverse complement.
CTGGCGCTGGCCGCCGCTGAGACGTTCATAGGCCGCGCCCAGGGAATCCTTGGCCATCATGGGAAAATCGAAGCTGTTCCCGATAATCTCGTGAATGGCCCGGGCCCGAGCCTGGCTGGACATGGCGGGGTCATTTTGGATGCCCATCACTTTATCCAGGATGCCCCGCACATAAGCCGTGGGGGCCTGCGCCAGCGCCGGGCCGGCCCAGCCCATAAACAGGGCCAGGGCCAGACTAATGATCCAGAGCCGTCTTTTCATCGCTTTTCCTCCTTATCATCTGATGGAGCCACCGTCCCAGGCTCAGGTAAGGCCGGAACCCGGGTTGCCGGCCATAACTCCTTTCCACCAACCGGAGAAAGGCCGGCAGGATACTCAAAGAGGCCAGGAGGACGCTGAGGCTGCCCACCGTAGCCAACAGGCCGAGACTAAAGGTGCCCTGATGCCCCGAAACCATCAAGCTGCCGAAACCCAAGGTGGTGGTCAGGGCCGCCAGGGCCACCCCCTTGGCGGTGCTGGCGGGCAGGGCGATGGCGCGCGCCGATTCCTCCAAGCGCCAGCGGGCCAGAATAATGATCCCGAATTCGATCCCTTCCCCCAAAATCAGCGGCACAAAGAGGACGTTGGCCTGGTTAAAGGGCAATTGCAGCAGCCACATCAAGTTGATGGTCAGGCCGGTCCCCACTACCAGGGGGATCAGCGCCAACATGGTCATTTTCAGGCTGTGGAAAAAGAGCATCAACATGACGGCAATGGCCAGCAGGGCCAATCCCGCCGCCCAGAGGATGGAATTGCGAAACCCCATGGTGAAGGTATACAGAAGCACCGGGTCTCCCACCGCGTTGGGGTCAACGCTCCAGAGACTTTTGACAAAGAGTTTCAGGGGTCCAAAATTCCAGATATCTTCGGAAGGGAAGACCCGGATGAGATACGTGCCCTGGGGGCTGACGAAGCGTTCCCGCACCGGCTTGGGCAAGTCCGACAGGGTGGGGGGCGGCGAGTGCAGCCCCGAATCCACATAGCCCCGAAACAAGTTCCAGTTCTTGCTCAGGTCAGAGAAAAAATACTGCCCATACGCATTTACCCGCCCGGCCACCTCCGGATCAGGCGCGGTGAGCAGCGGCACGATCTTATTAATGAGGCGGTGGGTTTCTTCGATCTGCGCCTTGGTGGCAGCCTGCTCTTTTTCGAGATTTTTGGCCGCCTCGCCAACTTTAAAGTTGATCCGGCTCAAGATCGCGGCCAGGTCCTGGGGATCAGAGGGGCCTGCCGAAGTCCGGGGGAAGGTGAAGGCGTTGACCACCGGCAGCACTTCTCGCAAGATCTGCCGTTTGGCCGCAATCTGGTGGGGCAGGAAAGAGAGCACCGATTCCACGTGCGACACGGTGGGCAGATTTTTCAGAGCTTCGCTGCGGGCCTCCAATTCCTTGAGGGAGGCGGTGGCCAGCGCCCCATAAGAGGTGGAATATTTGGAATCCTGAATCAGCTTGTTTTCCCACACC
>JBAZKX010000504.1:0-2584 GCA_041650575.1 Desulfobaccales bacterium | reverse complement strand
GTAGATGGCGCTGAGCTCCACCGCGCAGAACTGGTGCAGGCGGTGGAAGGCCTGGTGGAATTCGTAATCCTGGTAAGCCCGTTTGACCCGGGCCAGCAACTGGGCCAGCCAGGACAGGGCCAGGCGATCCAACTCCTGGCGCTGCGCCGGCTCCAGCCAGTGGCTCTCGGGGGCGAAGTCGGAGAGGTTCCCCAACATGAAGCGGGCGGTGTTGCGGAACCGCCGGTAGGCATCGGCCAGTTGTTTCAGGATATCCGGGGAGAGCCGGACGTCGTCCCGGTAGTCTTCCGCGGCCACCCACAGCCTCAGGATCTCAGCGCCGTATCTGTCCATGACCTCCTGGGGGGCGATGACGTTGCCCAGGGACTTGGACATCTTGCGGCCGTCGCCGTCCACCACGAAGCCATGGGTCAGCACCCCTTTATACGGGGCCTGGCCCCTGGTGCCCACGCAGGTCAAGAGGCTGGAGTGAAACCAGCCCCGGTGCTGGTCCGAGCCCTCCAGGTAGAGGTCGGCGGGCAGGGCCAGGCAGGGGTTGGGTTCCACCACCGCGGCCCAACTGACGCCGGAGTCGAACCAGACGTCCAGGATATCGGTCTCTTTTTTGAAGTCGGAGGCGCCACAGGCACACTTGGCGCCAGGAGTCAGCAGTTCCACGGCGGGGACGTCAAACCAGAAGTCCGCGCCTTCCCGGCGCACCCGCTGGATGAGGCCCTCAAGAATCTCCGGGGTCAGGAGCACCGCGCCGCATTCCCGGCAGTGAAAGGCGACGATGGGCACGCCCCAGGCCCGCTGGCGGGAGATACACCAGTCCGGGCGCCGCTCCACCATCTGGTAGATGCGCTCGCGGCCCCAGCGGGGCACCCAGGTGACCTTATCGATGGCCGCCAGGGCCTTGGCCCTCAGGTCGTTGGCCTCCATGGAGATGAACCACTGCTCCGTGGCCCGGAAGATGATGGGGTGCTTGCAGCGCCAGCAGTGGGGGTAACTGTGGGTTATGTCGTACGCCTGGAGCAATTTGCCCTGCTGGCGCAAGAGTTCGATGATGCCGGGATTGGCGGCCTCCACCTTTTGGCCGGCAAACTCGGGGACTTCCTGGGTGAACTTGCCATAGTCGTCCACCGGCGAATAGGGTTCCAGACCATATTTGCGGCCGCTGTCGTAGTCTTCCTGGCCGTGCCCCGGCGCGATGTGCACCAGACCGGTGCCCGCCTCGAGGGTGACGTAGTTGGCCAGGATGACCTGAGAGTCCCGAGCCAGCCAGGGGTGGCGGCAGACGGCGCCTTCGAGCTTGCGGCCCTTGACCCGGAGGATCACCCGGCCGGCAAGCCCCCAGTTGGACAACAAGGCCTCGGCTAATTCTGCGGCCAGCACCAGGACTTCGCCCCCCACGTCCACGGCCACGTATTCCAGGCCCGGGTGGGCCGCGATGGCCAGGTTGGCCGGCAGGGTCCAGGGGGTGGTGGTCCAGATGACCAGGGAGACGTTGGCCAAGCCGCCCAATTCGGGCACGGCCGCGGGGGCCTTAACCAGGGGAAATTTCACAAAGATGGTGGGCGTGCGATGGTCTTCGTACTCCACTTCGGCTTCGGCCAGGGCGGTGCGGCAGGTGGCGCACCAGTGGATGGGCTTTTTGCTCCGGTGAATGGCGCCGCTGAAATAAAACTGGCCGTACTCCTCGAGGATTTCGGCCACATAGGCGTGATTCATGGTGAGGTAGGGATGGTCCCAGTCGCCCAGCCCGCCCAGGCGCTTAAATTCGGCGCGCTGGATATCGATGAACTCAGTGGCGTAGGCCCGGCAGCGCTGGCGGACCTCCACCTGGGACAGGCGCAGCTTCTTGGCCTTCAACCCCTTGTCCACCTGGTGTTCGATGGGCAGGCCGTGGCAGTCCCAGCCCGGCACGTAGGGGCTGTCGAAGCCCGTCATCTGGCGGGACTTGATGATGATATCCTTGAGGATCTTATTTAAGGCGTGCCCCAGGTGAATGTGGCCGTTGGCATAAGGGGGGCCGTCGTGGAGAATAAACTTGGGGCGGCCCTGGCTCTGGGCCCTGATCTGGCCGTAAAGGTCCATCTCGGCCCAGCGTTTCAGGAACAGGGGTTCCCGCTTGGGCAAATCGGCTTTCATGGGGAAGTCGGTGCGAGGCAGGTTAAGAGTCGCTTTGTAATCCATCCAGGGCCTCCGAAACGCAATTCTATAATATTAACATATCTCATGACGCCATGGAATCAATAAGGCATGGGGGGGGCCGGCCCGGGAGGCCGGTCAGGCGGCGGTTGCCCCAGCCCTCCTTGACCGGAGGGAACCCTTTGGGATAAAATGCAGTATGCGGCAAGGAATCAAGGCTTTTCTGCTGTCGGCGTTCGTCTTTCCGGGCTTGGGGCAACTCTATAACCAGGACCGGCGGAAGGGCGTCTTTCTGGTGCTGGGGACCAACCTGGTGCTGGGGGTGCTACTGCTGGCGGGGATGGTGCTCCTGTCCCAGGAGTACATGGGGGTCTTCTACCCCCGCCCCCTGACCTGGGAGCTGGTCCAACTCCTGCTCCTGGATACTCTTTCGCACCCCCTGTTCTGGATTCCC
>JBAZKX010000503.1:0-2590 GCA_041650575.1 Desulfobaccales bacterium | reverse complement strand
CTGGTCACCGCGGTAGAGGAGCGCTGGGGCGACTTGAAGATAAAGGTAAAAGGCCCGGTCTGCTGCATAATGGGCGGATCGCCCCCCACGGTCATGACGATGGGGATGCCGGCTTCTTCCACGATCTTCTTCACCTGCATGCCTTCCCCGGTAGAGGTGGGTCCGATGATGGCCGCCACCTTGTCGGCGAAGATGAACTTCTTGGCGATGGTGGCGGCTTTAGCCGGGTCGCTCTCGGTGTCGCCGATAATCAGCTCCAGGGGCCGCCCGTTGATGCCTCCGGCCTTGTTGATCTGGTCCACCGCCATTTCCGCCACCAGCTTGGTGGGCGTGCCGATGGGCGCGGCAGGCCCTGACAGGGCAAAGAACGCCCCTATCTTGATGGGTTGCTTCTGGTCAGCGGCCTGGGCGCCGCCATGCACCATCACTACCAGGGCCGCGGCCACGAGAACCCGTAACAGTACGCTCCTCATACGCTCCGTCCTCCTTAAAGAATATTCAACATTAGATGGTCTAATTTAGGCCGGGATGTCAACCGAAAAATTGGATTTTATTCAATTATTATCCCTCAATACCCCCCATAAGTCGGGCCGCGGTTGAACTGCTCCAGCCAGTCTTCATAGTCCATGACGTAGTTGACGCCGCAGACGTGGACGAGCTTGCGGCCCTGGAGGATTTTCTTGAGACGCTCGCCTCCGGCGATAGTGTCGCCGGCCGGGCCGAAGGGATTGTAGATCATCTGCTCGCCCCGGAAGAGCACATAGTCGCAGATGAACAGGCAGTCAAAGCCCAGGTACGCGGTAAACCCCGGCGTGTGGCCGCCGAGATGATGGGCTTCGAGACCGTCGGCGGTAAAGTTGGCGGGAAAAGGCTGGTCGAAGGTGAAGGCCCGGCAGAGTTCATGCTTGGAGTCCAGGGGGTGAATCCACACCTGCGCCCCGAACAGCTCCCGGTACTGGTTGGAGGCCCCCAGGAAATGGTGGTGGGTAAAGGTGATGACCTCCGCGGCAGGGAGGCCCCGGTCAAAACACGAAGGGCAATCGATCCACCAAGTCTTTCCCGGCGTTTCGATGCGGTAGGCGGCGTGCTCGAAACCCAGCCGGGGCACGGAGTTGAGCCGGGTGACCCGGTCAGTTACCCGGGCGCCCTCCACCCGGTGCCGGGCCGAACACTCCTGCCAGGTAAGGAATTTTTCCGGCGGCGCGCCGCAAAACGGGCAGCGGGCGGGATGATACCCCACCATGTTGAAGCCGCAGACGGTGCAGACATATTGTTCAGCGGCCATGACCTTTCCTTCCTTCGTAAAGAAAAACTATGGATTAACGGTAATGGTCAAAAAAATCCGGAAAGCCACCTCTCCTCTCGGCAAGTGATCAGAATGACCACGGGAGAATGGTCACCCCGTTTATGGATTTGCCGCCTCCCCTGGGCTACCGTATGCCGAAAGGTCGATGGCATCAAACTCTCACCCCTCACCGCCCCCCTGGAGCAACCAGGGGGGCGCCAGTCAACCAGGAAAGCCCATGAAAAGAACGATCGTGATTATTCTGGTAGCCTTTTTAGCGGTTGCCGGATGTGCCAACATGTCCACCACTCAGCAGCGGGTTTTGAGCGGTGGAGCCATCGGCGCCGGCAGCGGTGCGGTGATCGGAGCCTTGGCCGGTTCCGCCGCTTTGGGGGCCGCCGCCGGAGGAGGCGCGGGGTTGCTGGCAGGTTTCATTTACGACCAGGCCCAGAAACCCCGCTGATATCACCAGCAGGCTGTTGAACAACCAGGATCCTCCCCGACGACCATGAACCTGGTTTTTCAACAGCCTGTTCTTTTGAGACGGACCCCATGCGGCTAAGACTACGCCGCCAGTCAAAATCAGCGGGCACAGCCCCGCCCCGAACATAGGTCTCTCTGATTTCCCTTCTTATGATTGCATTTCGTCGGGCAGGCGGGAAAGAATTGCCCTAAAAACCTCTTGAGCTATCTGTAGCGCTTCTTCCGCCTCATCAAAGGATGGCTCTTCCGGGTCGCCGGGATAGCGGAACTTCCAGGCATATTCCGTGAGCGGCACGGCCCGGTCCACCAGTTCGTTCAACGTCGCATCCAGATCAAGACACTGCTCGCCCAGTTCTTCCAGACTGTGCGTCTTGCGAAAAGGCCTTCCATGCCACATAAGGAATCCTTTAAAGGCTTTTTCGATTGCCTGTTGGCAGTGAAACACGCTATCCGCCAGAAGTGGTGTTGAAGCGGCCAGATCCAGCTGTGCCGCCTGCACATCTGTGGCCGCCTTCCGGAACCAGGCCCGGGTATCGGCTACTAAAACCGGATCAAGCGGCATAGAGCAACTTCCCTTCCCGGATGATGGTAGCGGGAAGTGAGGCAGGCAGATGGAGGCGGCTATCGAAGGCTTCCCGTGTCCAAACCAGAATGTCCGCAGCAGTGCGAGTGCCGCGTAACGCCTGGTAGGCCAGCCGGCTCCGTCGCCGTTCAGGAGGAGTATTATCCGGCACTATGATCATCAGGTCGTAATCACTGTCCAAACCGGCATCACCTCTGGCCTTCGAGCCGAAGAGATAAATACGTTCAGGCTGAAAAGTT
>JBAZKX010000502.1:0-2600 GCA_041650575.1 Desulfobaccales bacterium | reverse complement strand
GGATGGCAACGGCTACTTCGGTGGCCCCGGCGTGCTTCGAGATGTTGGTCAGGCATTCCTGGAAAATCCGGTAGATGATGATCTGGGCCTCCGACGGGAACAAGTGGTCCAATTCCTCCACTTCAAAGGCGTGGGAGACTATGTAGTGTTCACTGAACCTGTTAATCAGGTACTTCAACGCCGACTGCAGGCCCAGGTCTTCCAGAACCGAGGGGCTCAAGTCCCGGGAGAGCCGGCGGACATTGTCGATCACGCCGTCCAGGTAACTGAGCAACTCCTCGCAGCTTAACTTCAAGTCCTGCTGCTTGTCCCCCAGGGCCCGTTCAATGGCCCGGATTTGGAGCTTCAAAACCGCCAGGCTTTGCCCCAGTTCGTCGTGCAGCTCCATGGAAATCCGTTTTCGTTCCCGCTCCTGGGTGGTCAGGAGCTGGGAGGTGAGGAAACGCAGCCGCTTCTCGGATTCCCGCAGGGCCTCTTCGGCCCGCTTGCGTTCCGTGATATCCCGGGCTGCGGCAAAGAGTCCGTGCACCTGGCCCGCGGCGTCCCGATAAACCGTGGCGTTGTACAAGACGTCCGTGATGCGGCCCGACACGTGCCGGATGGCCAAAGGATAATCCCGCACCGTCCCCTGGGAAAAAACCAATCGATAGCCCTCCCGGGCCTTTTCCGGCTCCGTAAAGTAATCCGAGAAATCGGTGCCGATGAGCTGAGCCCGCGCCACCCCGGTGGCCGTTTCGGTGGCGTGATTCACATCCATGATCTTGCCTTCCAGGCTGATGGTCACCAGGGGATCGAGGCTGGCCTCGATCAGGCTCCGGGCATAGGCGGAGGCCTGCCGCACCGTGTCTTCGGCCTGGCGCCGTTCGGTGACATCGAAAAATACGCCGCTGATGTAGTCCACCTGCCCGTCCGCGCGGCAGATGATCTGGCCCCGGTCCTGGACCCAGATGACGCCGCCGTCTTTTGTGCGGATGCGATATTCCCGGACATAGGACTTGGAGGTGTTCAGTCCGTCCACGAAGGCCTGTTTAAATCTTTGGCGATCTTCGGAAACCAACAGGTCGTTCCATTTCAGTTGCCGGGTATCGAATTCGGTCTTGCAGTGGCCGGTGAGCTCCTCCACCTTCGTGTCGACAAAATCTACCGCACAATCCCGATAGCCTTTATACACCACGGCCGGGATGTTCTTGAGCAGGAGACGATAGCGTTGCTCGCTCTCCCGCAGGGCGATCTCGGCCTGGCGGCGCTCCCGGCGCTCCTCGGCTTCCCGCAGGGCCCGCCGGACCGCGGGGACCAACCGGGTCAGGCGGTCTTTGAGGACGTAATCCGTGGCCCCGCGTTTCAGCGAGTCGATGGCCACTTCTTCCCCCATGGCCCCGGAGACAAAAATGAAGGGCACGTCGGGACAGAGGGACTGGGCCAAAGTCAGGGCTTCAAGACCGTCGAAACTCGGCAGGTGGAAATCCGACAGGATCAGATCCGGCTTATCTTCCTGGAGGGCGGTAATGAATGGTTGCCGTTCGATGACGCGCCGGTAAGTATGGGCGATTTTGGCCTGACGCAATTCATAGATCATCAGCTCCGCATCGCTGGCCATATCTTCGAGGATCAAAATGCGTAAGGCCCGCTCCATGACATTCTTCCTCGGGTTGCGAATCCGCTGCCTCGCTGCGGTTACCAAAGGTGAATCACTAATTCGGAACTTTGTTCAATAACAGCCAGTAGAGCCCGATATCTTCCACCACCTGAAAAAACTTGTCGAAGTCCACCGGCTTGACCATGTAGCTGTTGACTCCCAGGTTGTAGCTCCTGACAATATCCGACTCCTCCTGCGAGGAGGTCAGGATCACCACCGGTATGGTCTTGGTCCGCTCATCGGCCTTGATTTTTTGGAGCACTTCCAGGCCGTTGATCTTGGGGAGCTTCAAATCGAGGAAAATGACTTTGGGCCGGGTCGCCAGGTTGCGTCCGGTATATTCCCCGGTAGCGAAGAGAAAATCCAGGGCCTCCACCCCGTCCGGGAAGGCCAACACCTTATTGGCCAACCCCTTTTTCTTCAGAGCCCTGAGGGTAAGCTCCGCGTCGTAGGGGTTATCTTCTACCAGCAAAATTTCGACTTCGTTCAGTTTCTCCAAGTCATTTCTCCTTTAGGAACGGAGCCGGACCAGTTTTTCTCGGTCAAATAGCGGAAATGGCGCGGCCCGGGCCACCTCTTCCGGACCTGCCGAACACTGGAGACTATGCATTGTTTTATATTAACATAATTCCCTTCAAAGATTTCAGGTTTTCTCCATCGGCTGGCCTGGTGTTAAGCCTCATGAACACCCGGCCGAGTCCCGAGCCGCATCTGAAGTCCCGGCCCGGGACCACCAATCCCCCCCTTATTCCCGGGAAACCTTGATCAATACGGATCTTCCGCCGGGCGGCGCCGCGCCTGGCGTCTCCATTGGCACGGATTTTGAATATTAAATTACGATTGACATTAATTATTGCCCATTATCATTAAAATGCCATGATTGTTAATTTGCCTTAACATATCAAGCTGGGATATCCGGCTGAACCGCGGCCTCAATCACACTGACGCGCTCCTGGGGGGAGAA
>JBAZKX010000501.1:0-2615 GCA_041650575.1 Desulfobaccales bacterium | reverse complement strand
GGGCTTTATCCCGCTGTTCGCCCTGCTCTTCGCCATCCTGCAGGCCATCGGGGTGCCGCGCCTGCTGGCCACCTACACCCTGGAACACCTGGCGCCCGGGTCCCGGGATTTCGCCACCCAAATCCTCCAATACATCGAGACCACCAAGGTAACCTCCCTGGGGGTCTTCGGGGTGGTGGCGCTGCTCTGCGACCTGGTGATCGTCATGACCAACGTGGAGACGGCCTTTAACAAGACCTGGCAGGTGTCCCGGACCCGCCCCTTCAGCCGCAAGATCAGCGATTACCTCAGCATCTTTTTGATCTTTCCTATCCTCATGGCCATGGCCCTGACGTTTTCCACCTCCTTCTGGGGCCTCAGGCACCTCATCGAAATTTTATCCGGCATCATGCCGGCCATCTTCTTTACCGCCGCCCGCTGGCTGGTGTCCCTGGGCATGGTGTGGTTTGCCTTTATTTTCATCTACCTGGTCATGCCCAATACCCGGGTCAACTTCTGGTCCGCGGTCCTGGGCGGCGCGGTGGGCGGCACCGTCTGGCAGGTGGCCCAATGGATTTTTGTCGCGATCCAGGGGGGGGCCGCCTACTACAATGCCATTTACGGCGCCTTTTACAACCTGCTCTTCCTGTTTATCTGGCTGTTCTGGTGCTGGCTGATCCTTTTGTTCGGCACCGAAATCGCCTTTGCTCACCAGAATCTGGATTGCCTCACCCGGCAGTTCCGGCAGCCAACCCCGCCCCCGGAGCCGGTGGACGAGTACCTCTGCCTGGCCGCGCTGGTGACCATCGGCGCCCGGTTTTTTCAGCGGCAGCCTCCCCTGTCCCTGGAGGAATTGAGCCTGATCCTGCCCCGGGGCAACAACCTGGCCCCCCTGGTCACCCGGGCGCTTCAGGAGTGCAACCTGGTGGTGGAGGTGGTCCCGGACCGGCCGAAGTCATCGCCCCGGTTTCTGCCCAATCTGCCCCTGGACCAAATCTCGGTCAAGGAGGTGCTGGACTGTCTGCGGGAATCCCGGGGCGCGGCCCTGTCCACCGCCCTGGCCGATGACCCTCGCCTGATCACGCTCCTGAAGCCCCTGGTGGAGAGCCCCGCCCCGCCCAGTTGGCAGTCCTTCACCATCCGGGATCTGGTGGAGGCTTATGCCGAAAACGGGGTGGTGCCCAAGGAAGGCGGGGACGCCTGCCCTCGCTGAATAGCTTTATTCCATGCTCAAGGAAAAGCCGATGGCAACCAAGCGCAAATATCAATTCTATTGGAAATTATTAGGCAACCTGGACCTGGGGCGGCCCAATCTCGGGCCTTCCGCCCGTCTGGAAGTATATCGCCTGATGCAGTTCAGCCTGCGCGACGTCCTCGAACAACAGGCGGGCACTGAGGCGGCCGACCTCATTTTCTATGAGGCGGGGAAGCTCGCGGGCAGCGAATTCTATCAACACGTGCTGGGCCACGTGGCCGATTTCGATGAATTCATCAAGCTCATTCAAACCACCTTCAAGGACATGGGCATCGGCATCTTTCGGGTCGAGAAAGCCGATCTGGTGACCAACTCCTTTGTCTTCACCGTCTCCGAAGACCTGGACTGCTCGGGCCTGCCGGAACTGGATTACGAAATCTGCACCTATGATGAAGGCTTTATCGCCGGCTTGTTGGAGAGTTTTTCGGGCCAAGGCTTTGTGGTCAGAGAAGTGGACTGCTGGTGTACCGGCGACCGCACCTGCCGTTTCACCGCCAGGGTAAAAGATTAGCCTCCCCTTTTCAACGGGTAAGTCGGGCACGGGACAGTCACCAGCCATGAACCAGGAGAGCTTGGCCAAACTGCGGCAGCAGCTTGACGCCGCCATGGAATCGGGCACGCCCGCAGCCTACGCCGCCCTGGCGCAAGCGTTGGCTGAGGCGCTGCGGCTCCTGAGCCGGGCGCACCCCGCCGCGGTCCCCGGCGATGAATTGGGGCCGGCTCTCCTGGCCATCGAAGACGCCTGGTTTAAAGGGACCCCGCCCTCGGCACCGCTGCCGGGGAGTCCGGACCGCCAGGCGCAACTCATGCGATTGCTGGACGAAGTGATGGAGGTGCAGGCCTTTGCCGTCTGTCTGGCCAAGGGGGACCTGTCGCCCTCGCTGAAAGTCAAGGGCGCCATGGCGGGCGGGCTCAAATCATTGCAGTCCAGCCTGCGCCACCTGACCTGGCAGACCCAGAGGATCGCCACCGGCGATTTCAGCCAGCGGGTGGACTTCATGGGCGAGTTCTCCGCCTCCTTCAACGCCATGACCCGCAACTTGGCGGAAGCCCGGGACCAGCTCAAGGCCCACGGGGAGGAATTGGCCCGAGCCAACGCCAGCCTGAGGGCTGAGATTGCCGAGCGCCACAGGGCGGAAAACCTCATCCAGGACCTCAATCGCCAGTTGGAGCACAAGGTGGCCGACCTGATAGAAGCCAATAAGGACATGGAGGCCTTCAGCTATTCGGTCTCCCATGACCTGCGGGCGCCCTTACGGGCCATCCAGGGGTACGCCAGGATGCTCATGGAAGAACACGTTGAGGGGCTGGATGCGGAAGGTCTGCGCCTGCTCAAGGTAATCTCGCACAATGCCCGGCTCATGGCCAAACTCATCGAAGA
>JBAZKX010000500.1:0-2624 GCA_041650575.1 Desulfobaccales bacterium | reverse complement strand
CGCCCTGACCCTGGTCCTGCTTTCGCCGTTGATCTGGCACTTCCTCAAGGATTACCAGCGCCAGCGAGTCCTGACCTTCCTCAATCCGGAAAAGGATCCCCTGGGCGCCGGCTATCACATCCTGCAGTCCATGATCGCGGTGGGTTCCGGCCAGTTTTGGGGCAAGGGCTTCCTCCAAGGCACCCAGAGCCAGCTCTATTTTCTGCCGGAGCAGCACACTGATTTCGTGTTTTCGGTGTTTGCCGAGGAATGGGGTTTCGTGGGCTCCGCAGTGTTGCTGTTGCTGTTTACGGCCCTGGCCATCTGGGGGTTGACCGTGGCCCGGGATTGCAAGGACCGCTTCGGGCACTTGCTGGCCGTAGGGGTGACGGCCTTGATCTTCTGGCAGGTTTTCATCAACCTCTGCATGGTCACCGGCTTTTTGCCCGTGGTGGGTATCCCTCTGCCGCTGTTCAGCTACGGCGGCTCCTCCCTGATCACCACCCTGTTGGGAGTGGGATTCCTCCTGAATATTCGTATGCGCCGCTACTTATTCGGGGGATGATCATTTTTTTTGCAAAAAAATTTTGACACCCCGTTGAAAATAGGCTAAAAAGGCAAATGTGAAAAGTTACACATGGCCTTAACCTCATGCAATAATCGCTTAAAGCCGTTAAGTCATTGATCTTAGTAAATAAAATACGAGGTGGCAGCCAGGAATGATTGACATTGATTGGACCTTGTACGCGCAACTCATCAACTTCCTGCTCCTGGTCTTTCTCCTGAACATGGTTTTGTTCCGTCCCATCCGGAACGCTCTCAAGGAGCGTCAGGCCAAAATGTTGGCCCAGGAGGTCGATATCAACCTCCTGACGGATCAGGGCCAAAGCCTGGAGGATGAAATCAAGGAGAAACTGGCCGCAGCCCGGCGCGATGGCGCAGGGGCTCGGGAAACCTTGAAGCAGGAAGGGGCTCAGTCCGAAGCTTCCCTTCTGGAAGAAGTGAAACGCCAGGTGGAAGTGGAATGGGCCACGGTGGAAAAGAAAATCAAAGCCGACATGGCCAAGGCCCGGGCCTCCTTAGAGACGCAGGCCCAGAGCTTTGCTCAACTGCTGGCCACCAAGATTCTGGGGAGGGACCTCTCATGAACGGCGGACGCAGCATCGGGCTTAGGACCTGGGCAGCCTTGGGAGGGGCCGCGGCCGGACTCATCCTGACCGGGGTGGCCGCAGCTTCCGAGGCGTCCGGCGGCCACGGGGGCATATCACCGGAAAAGCTTCAGGATCTGCTGTGGCGCAGTGTCAATTTCGTGGTGTTCGCCGCGATCTTGATCAAACTGGTAGCCAAACCGGCGAAGAATTTCTTCGCCCAGCGCTCCCAGGACGTGGCCACCACCCTGGATGACTTGGAAGCCAAACAAGCCGCCGCCGCCAGCGCGGTCAAGGCCGCGGAAGCGCGCCTGGCCGAAGTGGCCAAAGAGCGGGAAGCGGTTATCCAGCAGTTTATGGCCGAAGGCGAGATGGAAAAGGCCAAGATCCTGGATAAGGCCAACCAGGTGGCGGAGCGCATCAAAGAGATGGCGGCCATGACCATCCAGCAGGAAACCAAAAAGGCCGCGCAGCACCTGAAAGAGGAAGTCGTGGGCCTGGCCACTCAAATGGCCACGGACATGATTAAAGAAAAGGCTACCTACGCCGACCAGCAAGGTCTGGTGGAGGAATATTTGAAGAAGGTGGTGGAAACCCATTGATTGACATGACCGTTGCCCGACGCTATGCCAAAGCCTTGCTGACCCTGGGCAAGGAAGATGGTAATTACAAAGAGTATGGGGAGGGGCTCAGTGGATTCGCCCATCTTTTGGAGCGGGAACCGGAACTGAAAGATGCCCTGCTCAACCCCATCCATGGCCGGGAGGATCGCAGCAAATTACTGCTGCGCATGATTGAACTCTTGCAGCTGACTCCCATGGTTTCCAACCTCCTTCAACTTCTCCTGGAAAAACATCGCCTCAACGCGGTGGACGGAGTCGCGATAGCCTATCAGGAAATGCTGGACGAAGTGGAAAACGTCAGCCGGGCCAAGGTTAAAACGGCGATTTTCCTGGATGACGCTACCCAGGATCGACTCCGGCAGACCCTGGAGAAGTTAACCGGCAGCACCGTGGTCATGGAGGTGGAGGAAGATCCCAGCATCATCGGCGGCATTGTCGCCAAGGTGGGGGACCTGGTGCTGGACGGCAGTGTGAGCACCCAGATCAATACCCTACGAGAATCCTTAATAAAAGGCGAGGTCTTATAAATGGAAATCAGAGCAGAAGAAATCAGCCAAATTATTCGCTCTCAGATCCGGGATTATGAGAAGAAGGTGGAGGTGGCCGAAACCGGGACCGTGCTGTCCGTGGGTGACGGCATCGCCCGGGTCTATGGCGTGGAGAAGTGCATGGCCATGGAACTCTTGGAGTTCCCTGGGGGGATCTTCGGGCTTGCCTTGAACCTGGAAGAGGACAACGTCGGTGTCGCCATCCTGGGTGAAGACACGCACATCAAAGAGGGCGACATCGTTAAACGCACCGGCCGGATCGCCCAGGTGCCCGTAGGCGACGCGGTTCTCGGCCGGGTCATCGATCCCGTGGGCAACCCCATTGA
>JBAZKX010000499.1:0-2628 GCA_041650575.1 Desulfobaccales bacterium | reverse complement strand
CCCGGGTTATGGCGCAGATAAAAGGCAGGATCATGAAGGCCAGGATAATCCCCGCGGTGAGCATGCCCAGCCCCATGGGCGCCCCCTGAAAGAGGGGCAGCCAGCCCAGGCCGCCCTTCAGGGCCGGCTGAACGTATTTGGCCATAAAGGGCGCAAACACGAACATGCCCCACATGCCGTAAATGATGCTCGGGATGGCGGCCAACAGTTCGATCATGGTGCCCACCACCTTACTGACCCCGGGCCGGGCCAGTTCGACCAGGAACAGGGCAATGGCAATGCTCAAGGGCACGGCGATGACCATGGCAATGAGGGTGGAAACCAGGGTGCCGTAAATGCTGGATGCCCCCCCGAACTGCTCGGTAACGGGGTTCCAGATCTGGGAAAATAAAAAGGAGAACCCGAACTTCTTGAGGGACGGCCACGAATGGACCAGCAGCTCCAAAAAAATCCCGGCCATGAGGAGCGGAGTGATCAGGGAACAGATGGCGGTGAGCCACTTGAAGTAGGAGTCGCCTTTGGAAGTCGCCGGATTTGCTTTTGCCATGGTTTGGTAGCCGAGGTCTGGGCAGGTAAACATCAAGGGGGCAGAGTCAGTCCCTGCCCCCGCGGTGTAGGTGCAACAGGGTTAGTATTTGATCGGTTGGCCGCCGGCCTTCACGTCCTTGGCCCAGGTGTCTTCCACCATCTTCACGACATTATCGGGCAGAGGCACGTAATCAAGCTTTTGGGCCATTTCATCGCCGTGGTCATAGCACCACTTGAAGTACTTGAGCATAACTGCGGCCTTAGCGGCGTCGGGCTGGTCTTTGTGGATCAGGATGTAGGTAGCGCCGGCAATGGGCCAGCTCTGGTCGCCCGGCTCATCATTGAGCAACAGGTAATAACCGGGAGCGTTTTTCCAGTCCGCGTTGGCGGCTGCGGCCGAAAAGGCCTCGATGCTGGGGCTCAAAAATTTTCCGGCCTTATTCTTGAGTTGGGTAAAGGCCATTTTATTTTGCAGGGCGTAGGCATATTCCACATAGCCGATGGCGCCGCTCACGTTTTTGACCTGTCCGGCCACGCCTTCATTGCCTTTGCCGCCGATGCTGCCGGCCGCGGGCCAGTTCACCGATTTGCCGGCTCCGACTTTCTCTTTCCAGGCGGGGGAGACCATGGAGAGGTAACTGGTGAAGATGAAGGTGGTCCCGGAACCATCCGTACGGTGGGCCACCGTGATGGCCTGGGAGGGCAGCTTCAGGTCAGGATTGAGGCTCTTGATGGCGGGATCATCCCACTTGTTGATTTTGCCCAGGAAGATATCCCCCAAAACCGGACCGGAAAGTTTGAGTTGACCCGGACCCACTCCGGGAACATTGACTACCAGGACCACTCCGCCGATAACCATGGGAAATTGACACAGTCCCGACTCGGCTAACGCTTCCGGTTTCAGAGGTTCATCCGAGGCCCCGAAATTCACCGTTTTGGCCTTGATCTGGGCGATGCCGCCGCCGGAACCGATGGACTGATAATTGATTTTGACGCCGGTAAGGGAATTATACTTATGAGCCCACTGGGAATAAATGGGATAAGGAAAAGATGCGCCGGCCCCGTTGATCGTCACGTTATCGGCCTGCGCCGATCCTGCTACGGCCAAAAGGCCAACCGCTGCCAATGCCAACCACGTCAGCTTTTTCATAAAAAAGTGCTCTCCCTTAATCATTGATATGTACGGCAACTTTGTTAGGCAATTGTTAGGAACCCATGAGAGTTGGATAAGGAGTGGAGAAAGTTCTGCCGATCCTCATTCCGGGGTTGTTGACCGTAACTGTTGCATTAACGTAACGCGGGGAGATTAGGTTTTTGTGAGCAGATGGTGAGAAGTATGCAAGAATTTGCTTTGGCAGGAAAATGGGCCGCGCGGGGGTGACTTTGAACCTTTAACTAATTCAAATTTGGGGCAGATGGATAAAAAAAGTGCTGCCCTTGCCGGGGGCGCTTTGGAGGGTGACGTAGCCCCCGTGGGCCTGGGCGATGTGCTTGACGATGGCCAGCCCCAGGCCGGTGCCGCCCACCTTGCGGCTGCGGCCGGGGTCCACCCGGTAGAAGCGTTCAAAGAGCCGGGCGAGATGTTCCGGGGCGATGCCGGGGCCCTGGTCTTTAACCAGGATCACCACTTCGCCGGGTTCGACCCGGGCCTCCACCTGCACCGGCCGGGCCGCGGGGCTGTACTTCACGGCATTGTCGATGAGGTTGACCACCGCCTGCTCCAGGAGGGGGGCGTTGATTTCGGCCGTGAGGTCAGCGGGGCAGGTGAGGTCGATGGCAATGTCCTTGGCCGCGGCCCGCTCCCGGCAAACCTGAACGGCCTTGCGCAGGACCTCGCTGACCTGGCTCACGGCCAGGGCGATCTTACCCCGGTCGGAATCCTGCTCGATGCGGGACAGGCTCAGGAGGTCGTCGATGATGGCGTTGAGGCGGTCGGCGTGCCGGGCGATGATGTTCAGGAAGTTCACGGCATTGTCCGGCTCTTGGATGGCCCCGTCCAGCAAGGTCTCCACGAACCCCTTGATGGAGGTGATGGGGGTCTTGAGCTCGTGGGAGACGTTGGCTACAAAATCCCGCCTGGCCTGCTCCAGACGCCGCAGG
>JBAZKX010000498.1:0-2630 GCA_041650575.1 Desulfobaccales bacterium | reverse complement strand
ATCCACCAGGCATACCGGCGGCGCAGCGGCGACGGGCTGGGCCGGTTAAGGATGCGGTATTCGTAGGTCTTGGCCCGGGCCGATTTCCGGGCGTGGAAATCCCAGGGGACCTCGGCGGCCTCAAGCACCGCGATATCTTTGGGCAGGAGGGCGTTGAGGCCCAGGTGGAAGGCCTTCAGGGGAATGGAGACTTCAGTGCGGAAATTGGCCACCTGACCCAGGGCGTGCACCCCGGCGTCGGTGCGCCCTGAGGCGATGACGGCGGCCGGCGCTCCGGTCAGCCGGGCCACAGCCGCCTCCAGGACTTCCTGAATACTCAGGGCGTTCACCTGGCGCTGCCAGCCGTGATAGCGGCTGCCGTCGTATTCCAACAGCAGACGGATGTTGCGGGGCATAGTTAGCTTTCAGCGGTCAGCTATCAGCTTTCAAAACCTTGAGATAGCTGTAAAGCCCTTGCCGTAATCCTGAGCGCAACGAAGGGTCTCAGGTTTTGGTGGCACAGGCTTTCCAGCCTGTGCGGAATCTGCTCCACCGCCTAAACAGGGCTATTCTACCCAAAAGCGAGATTCTTCGGTCGCTTTGCTCCCTCAGAATGACAAGACTTTTCAGAGGCTTCTTTTTGAATCCTTAGAAATTCAAAAAGGGAAAACAGGCAATTCCACGACATTAACCCCGGATTCAGGTGGCCTTTTAAGCTGAAAGCTGACTGCTGATAGCTGAACGCTACGGAATCAGCGGCACCGCGTCCAGCCCGGTGGTCTCCGGGAACCCCATCATCAGGTTGAAGTTGTGCACCGCCTGGCCCGCGGCGCCCCGATGGAGGTTGTCGATGGCCGAGACCACGATGACCCGGCCCCGGGCGGCGTCAACCTTGACCCCGATATCGCAGTAGTTGGTGCCCCGCACATTAATGGTGTTGGGCAGGCTGCCTTTGGGCATGAGCCGGATAAAAGGCTGGCCCTCATAGAAATTCTGATAGAAGTTGAGGATTTCCACTTCGGTCATGGTCTTGACCAGCCGGGCGTAGAGAGTCCCCAGGATGCCCCGGCTCATGGGCACCAGGTGCGGGGTGAAGGTCACCGAAACCGGCTCGCCGGCCTGGAGGCTCAACTCTTGCTCCATCTCCGGGTTATGGCGGTGTTCCGCCACCTTGTAGGCCCGGAAGCCCTCATTGACCTCGCAATGCAGGGTGGCCAGGGAGAGGCCCCGGCCGGCGCCGCTCGCCCCGGACTTGCAGTCGGCGATCACCGAATCGAGTTGGACCAGTTTATTCTGGACCAGGGGGGCCATTCCCAGGATGACGCAGGTGGGATAGCAGCCGGGATTGCCCACCAGCCGGGCCCGGCTGACGGCGTAGCCATGAATCTCGGGCAGGCCATAGACCGCCTCACCGAGCAATTCCTTGGCGGTGTGGGGTTGGTACCACTTTTCGTAGACCGCAGCGTCCTTGAAGCGGAAGTCGGCGCTCAGGTCCACCACCTTGCAGTCCCGGGCCAGGAAACTGGGAACCATGCCCATGGCAGCCTGGTGCGGCACCGCGGTGAAGACCACTTCGGCCAGGGCCGCGCACTCCTCCGGGGGGGAGTCGGTGAAAGAAAGGGGCACAATGCCGGCCAGGGCGGGAAAGACTTCATCGACGGGACGGCCCGGGTATTCCAGAGAATGGAGAACCGCCAGTTCACAGCCGGGATGGCGGACCAGAATCCGCATTAACTCCAGCCCGGCATAGCCGGAGGCGCCGATGACCGCAACTTTGATCTTTTTCATGGCAATTGATTCCGGAAGGGAAATTAAAGGGAGGGTCGAGGAAAATTTTCGTAAGCTTCCCCGCCCTCCCCTCAGACTCACCTCCCCCTCCCCGCTCGGGGGGTTGGGAAAGTCGGATCGGGAAAGGAGCCATTGCCCTGGCCCCCTCTCCCAAAATCTGTTAGCGCTTGGAGTACTGGCAACCGCGGCGGGCGCCCCGGAGGCCGTACTTTTTCCGCTCTTTGATACGGGCGTCCCGGGTAAGGAACCCGGCCTTTTTCAAGACGCCCCGCAATTCCGGGTTAAAAATGACCAGGGCCCGGCTCAAGGCGTGCTTAATGGCCCCGGCCTGGCCTTCCGGTCCACCGCCCCGGACGTTGACCACGATGTCGAGCTCGGGTCCCACGTTCACCAACTGCAGCGGTTTGCGCACCAGGTTGCGGGTGGTCTCCATGGGGAAGTAGTTCTCGAACTCCCGCTGGTTCACGATAATCCGGCCATTGCCGGGACGCATATAAACCCGGGCGATCGCGGATTTGCGCTTACCCGTGGCATGGATGCTTGCTTGCTCGGCCATTAATCCTCCCAGGGAAGGGGCGCCGGCATCTGGGCCTCGTGGGGATGCTTCCCGCCGGCATAGATCTTCAACTTCTTCAGCAGCTGTCTTCCCAAACTGTTTTTCGGCAACATACCCCGGACCGCCTTGCGCAAAATCTCCTCCGGTTTCTTTTGGAGGAGTTTCCGGGCAGAAATCTCTTTAATCCCGCCGGGATAGCCGGAATGCCGGTAATAGAATTTATTGTCCAACTTCCTGCCGGTCAGTTGCACTTGAGCGGCATTCACCACGACCACGAAATCCCCGGTATCGATATGGGGGGTAAAAG
>JBAZKX010000497.1:0-2638 GCA_041650575.1 Desulfobaccales bacterium | reverse complement strand
TTACGACTGGATGACCAATATCCGGGACTGGTGCATCTCCCGCCAGATCTGGTGGGGCCACCGCATCCCGGCCTGGACCTGCGCCGCCTGCGGCCAGGTCATCGTCAGCCGGGAGGACCCGGATCGTTGCCCCTGCGGCGGCGACCTGGTTCAGGAAACCGACGTCCTGGACACCTGGTTTTCCTCGGCCCTGTGGCCCTTCTCTACCCTGGGCTGGCCGGATAACACCCCCGAAGTCAAGCTCTTTTATCCCACTTCCGTCCTGGTCACCGCCTTCGACATCCTCTTTTTCTGGGTGGCCCGCATGATGATGATGGGACTCCACTTCATGGGCGAGGTCCCCTTCCGGGAGGTTTACATCCACGCCCTGGTGCGCGACCCCGAAGGCCAGAAAATGAGCAAATCCAAGGGCAACGTCATCGATCCCCTGGAGCTCATGGACCGTTACGGCACCGACGCCTTCCGTTTCTCCCTGGCCGCTTTCGCCGCCATGGGCCGGGACGTGAGGCTGTCCGAAGAGCGCATCGCCGGCTACCGCAACTTCGCCAACAAGGTCTGGAACGCCTGCCGCTTCACCCTCATGAACCTCGAGGGCTTCGACGCCGCGGCCGCCGGCGCCGGCGAAACCCCCGGGACCCCGGTGGAGGCCTGGATCATGAGCCGCCTCCAACAGGTCATCAGCGAGACCCGGGCCAGCCTCGATGCCTACGCCTTCGATCAGGCGGCCAATACCCTCTACCAGTTCATCTGGCATGAATTCTGCGACTGGTACCTGGAGCTTATCAAGCCCCAGCTCTACGATAAAGAGGACGCGGCCGCCCGGACCCACTGCCAGGCCATCCTCCTTAAAGTGCTCAGCGCCGTGCTCAGGCTCCTGCACCCCTTCATGCCCTTCATCACCGAAGAAATCTGGCAAAAACTCCCCGGCGCCCCGGGCTCCATCATGGCCGCGCCGTTCCCCGCCGCCGACGACCGCCTCCGGCACCCCGACGCCGAAGCCGAAATGCAGCTCGTCATGGCCGCCATCACCGCCATCCGCAATCTTCGGGGCGAAATGAACGTGCCGCCCGCGACCCAGGTGGAGGTCTTCCTCCACAGCCCCGAGGCCGCACCCATCGAGGCCTTGAGCCGCCATGGGGAAAGTATCAAAATCCTGGCCCGGGTCCGGGAACTCCACCACAACTCCGCCGGCGGCCCCCCCGCCGCCTCCGCCAAAGCCGTGGTGGACGCGGTGGACCTCTTCATGCCGCTCACCGGCATCATCGACTTCACAGAAGAAGCCAACCGCCTGGATAAAGAACTGGAAAAACTGGGCAAGGAAGTAAACCAGGCCCAACGCAAAATGAGCAACGAAGACTTCCTGGCCAAGGCCCCGGCCGAAGTCGTGGCCAAAGAACAGGCTAAACTCCAGGTCCAGACCGATAAACTCAATAAACTCAAAACCCACCGGGAACGGATACGCGAATTGATGGGGTGAGTTTCTTGGAGGAGGACCAGGGGCCGACGGCCCTGCCCTCCCCCAAACCCCCGCCCAACCCCCATAAGTTGGTGGCACAGGCGTCTCGCCTGTGCTTATATTGTAGGGTGGGCACGGCCCACCATTATCCAAAGCCTGGAAAAAATGATACGAGACTATACCACCGCCATCTGCCCCCTGCCCGGCATTGGCCACTGCATCTATGACCGCTGCCCTTATTGGGACGCAGACCGTCAGGAATGCGACGCTGACTGCCTGCAAAATCGGATCAAGAACGAAACCGAGATTTCAGAGGATTGCTGCATAATCCACTGGACCGAGGACTTTGATTGATGGCCGACTTTCCTTATTCGCCGCACCTAGACCGCCTCATCGACCTGGCCCTGGAAGAGGACCTGGGGTCCGGGGACGTCACCACCCAGGCCTTGATTCCCCCGGAGTTGCAGGGCGAGGCCCAGATTCGCGCCAAGCAGACCCTGGTGGTGGCGGGGCTCATGGTGGCCGCCCGGGTCTTGGCCCGGCTGGACCCGGCCCTGACCTTTGCCCCCCAGGTGGCCGACGGCCGGGAGGTGGCCGCCGGAACGGTCCTGGCGGTAATCACCGGGCCCGTGGCCTCGATCCTCACCGGCGAACGCACCGCCCTCAATTTCCTCCAGCGCCTCTCCGGCATCGCCACCTTCACCCGCGCCATGGCGGCTCAACTCGCCCGGGCCGCCACGGTCCTGGTGGACACCCGCAAGACCGCGCCGGGCTGGCGAGTCCTGGAGAAATACGCGGTGCGGATGGGCGGGGGCCGCAACCATCGCCTGGGGCTCTATGACGGGGTGCTCATCAAGAACAATCATATCGCCGCAGCAGGCTCCATCACCGCCGCGGTGCGGCAGGCCAAAGCCAGGGGCCACTATCTCCTCAAGATCGAAGTGGAAGTGACGGATTTGGTCGGGCTTTCAGAAGCCCTCAACGCCGGCGCCGACCTTATCCTCCTGGACAACATGGACGACGCCACCCTGAAGCAGGCTGTGGACCTGACCCGGGGCCGGGCCTGGCTGGAGGCCTCCGGCTCCATGACCACAGCGCGCCTGCCCCAAGTGGCCGCCACCGGCGTCAACGCCATCTCCATGGGCGCCCTGACCCACAGCGCCCCGGCGGTGGATATCCACC
>JBAZKX010000496.1:0-2646 GCA_041650575.1 Desulfobaccales bacterium | reverse complement strand
CTGAAGCAAGGCGTGTACAGGACGGAGCTGGCGGGGATGGCCGGTGAAAACAGCCTGGACTACCAGCCCGCCGAGCCGGCCAGGATAGCAGGCCTCATGTCCCGCCTGTTCGCCGAGATCGGGGACCTGTTGGGCAGGGAGCTAAAAGTCGGCGAGGTGTTCTATTACGCCGCTTTCATGCATCTCCGTCTCGCTCATATACTCCCCTTCACCGACGGGAACGGCCGTGCCGCCAGGTTATTGGAAAAATGGTTTCTGGCGAGAAAGCTGGGTATACAGTACTGGAACCTGCAGGTGGAGAAACAATACAAGGACCATCAGCAGGAGTATTACGACCACCTGAAGCTGGGTCCCAATTTTGAGGAACTGGATTACTCCAAGGCCGTACCCTTCCTGCAGATGTTGCCGAACAGCTTTTAGGAGCCTGTCGGACTTAGGCGCTCAGGTCTTTCCGATGCCCGCCATGATGACGGCCGCCGCGCAGGAGACGTTCAGGGATTCGGCCTGGCCTCCCCCGGGGATGGTGACGATCTCGTCTGTCAATTCCAGGATGGCGGGAGACGGTCCACGGGCTTCGTTGGAGAATACGAAGGCACTTTTGCCATTACGCTTCCGCGACCTGTAATCGGTGCCTCCAAGGTCTGCGGTGACGATGCGGTATTCAGTCCTGATCGCGGCAAGGTCGGCGGCCAAGTCGGCGGATTGCAGGAAACGGCTGTGGAAGATGGAGCCCATCGTAGACCGCAGGACCTTGTCGTTGAAAATGTCCACGCAGGTTTCGCCGATCACGAGCTCATGAAAACCAAACCAATCCGCCGAGCGTATGATGGTGCCCATATTGCGCGGGTCCGCCAAGTCGAAAAGGACAATCGCGTTCTCCGCACTCAGTTTGGATATCAAAAGGTTCCTGAAATCGAACACGCCAAGGACGCCCTGGGGATTTTCGGTTCCCGCGAGTTTGCGGAATTCCTGTTCACCGACCATTTCGACGTGTTGGGTGGACAGCAAGCGATCGGTCTCCTCGTTGTGGCCGAAGAAACCTTCGCGGGCCAAGACCATCTGGCAGGGACAGCCTGACCTGAGCCCTTCCTGGATAATCTTGTGCCCTTCCGTCATGAACAGGCCGCTTTCCGCGCGGACCTTCCGGTCCTTGAGCGAGGCGTAGAATTTAAGCTGGTTCTTGCTGATCATGACGTTCCCCTTCCCCACTGTAGCACGTGGAAAGGGAAAAGGTCATTCGGGATGCGAACCTTTAATCGTCTCCACCATCGCCCGGAAATTCTCCAAGGGCGTATCCAGCTGGACATGGTGGGTTGGTCCGATGATGGGTCCGCCCCCGGCTCCGGCGGTCCCAAGCCGCAGGAGCCGGGGGCGGACGTCTTCCGCGCTGCCGAAGGGCAAGGTGTGCTGCTCGTCTATGGTGCCCCAATAACACAGTCGGTCACCGTATTCAGCCTTGAGGTCTGCGGGATTCATACTGGCTGGCTGGATGGGATTGAGAACGTCCAGACCAATCTCAATCAGATCAGGGATTATGGGCTGGATGGCGCCATCGGAATGGTAGGCGAGCTTGAGTTGTGGGTTGATGTCCTTGAGTTCCGTGAAGAAGCGCGCCATCCTGGGTTTGAAGAATTGCCGCCACATATCCGGCGAAATGATCATGGCCTGTTGGGCGCCCACGTCATCACCGGTCCAGATCATGTCCACGCCCATGGAGACCAGACGCTTCGCGGCGGTCAGGTGGTACTCAAAAGGGATATCCAGAATGCGTTCGGCCAGATCGGGATTCAGGACGAAATCCATCAAAAGACGATCCAGTCCCCGCAAGGCCCAAACCGTCTCGAAGATGGTGGTTACCGTGACACCGCAAATCCAGTACTCCGGGCAGACTGGAACTGCGGGCTCCGGAGTCCCTGATCACCCAGGCCAAGGAACGCATAGCCTCGGGTTCTGCGGCCCTGCCGTCATGGTTGGTCCGGGTGACCGACGGACTAAACGGCAGGCTCAGCGCGAAACCCGACCCTGCTGAAGCCTCGGTACCCGGGAAGGTCAGCATGCTGGTGGAGTTCTACGCGAGGTAGGCAGGCTCCTTGAGGACTGGTGTATACTGCAGGAATCCCCTGCCTGGAGGCCAGACCTTGAATCCAAAGCCGGCCCAAGCTGACACAGCAGAATCCGTCAACCCGGCGGAAGCCACGGCTATACCGGATGCCCTTGCCCGCTGCCTGTCCGATCCGGCTCTGGATATAAGCATAGAGAATGTCTTTGTACGCAACTTTCCCCGGGGCTACCAGTTCGGCCCCCACCGGCATGACTTCGTGGAGCTGAATTATGTGCGCGACGGGGCCGGGTTCATCTCCTTCGGGGGCAGGGCCGTACAGCTCCGGACCGGGGACTGCCTGGTCATCTTTCCCAACTACTCCCATTATTTCGAGGCTTCCCCGGGAGCCGGGGTCTCCCTGGTACAACTGGGTTTCAGCATCAAGGGCCTGCCTCCCCTAGGGCCTGCTGAACGGCTGGACCTCGGGTTCCTGAGCCTCCTGCAGTCCGGTGGTGCGCCGTGCATCAAATTTGCGGCACTCCGGGAGATTCCGGACTGTGTCACCGCCATCGGCCGGGAAATCAACGCCCACTGGCCACGCAAGG
>JBAZKX010000495.1:0-2649 GCA_041650575.1 Desulfobaccales bacterium | reverse complement strand
TTCCACGTGCGACACGGTAGGCAGATTTTTCAGGGCCTCGGTACGGGCTGCAAGTTCATCGAGGGAGGCGGTGGCCAGGGCCCCATAAGAGGTGGAATATTTGGAATCCTGGATCAGCTTGTTTTCCCACACCACGGATTCGGCCTTAGGATTCTGCAAATGCAAGGGGTTCAAATCGAAGGGCACATAGTGCAGGCTGAAGCCGCCCAAAGCCGTGATGAGCACCCCCAAAGCGACCAGCAATCCGGGCCGGCGCCAATGCAGGCGCAAGAACGGGGCGGGGTTGGCCGGGCAGACCTCGGCGGGTTCGCCGGCGGCGCACTTTTCCGTCAGGGTCACCAGGGCCGGCACCAGGATCAGGGTGGCCGCGAGCATCACCAGGATTCCCATGGCCAGGATCAGGCCCAATTCCGCCAGGCCCTTGAAGCCCACGAAGGCCAAGGGCACAAAGGAGACCACCGCGGCCAGCCCGGCATAGACGATGCCCGGGGTGGCGCGTTGAAACGTACAGCCCAGCACGCTGACGCTGCACACCCCCGCCGTCTTTTCCTCTTCTTCCAAGCGGCAGAACCAGTGGATGCCGTAATCGACGGTCAGCCCCAGCATGAGCGGCGCGAAGATCATAGACAGGAGATTGAGGTGGCCCACCACCAGGGTGACCAGCCCGAAGGTCCAACACAGCCCGATAATTAAGACGATCCCTTCCAGCAGGGGGCGCCGTATGCCGCGGAGAAAGAGAATCATCAGTCCCATCTGGCCGGCCAGAGACAGCCAGGTGGCCAGGGTGATATCTTTCATGGAACTGGCCATTTCATCGGCTTCCAGGGCATCGGGCCCGGTCACCCCGGCCTGCAGGCCGGGAAAGCCGGTCCTGACCCGATCCACCACTTCCCGGAGGAGGGCCAGGTCCTGACTGTGGGCGGCGTAGCCGTCGCCTTTCGGGGTCACCAGAAACAAGAGATACTTGTCATTTTCGGTGAAAAAGTAGCCTTGTTGGTCCAAGTCGCCCAGGTCTTTGGGGAAAAAGCTGCTGAACAGAGAGGCCGCGGGCGGCTTGCCCTCCAGGTTGTCGGCGAGACCCCGGAGAGACGCGTTCAGCAAAGACACATCCGGCAACTCCTTTTTCTCCTCATCTTTCAGAAATCCGGTGAAGAGTTCACCGATCATGGATCGGGCGATCTGGTCGTTCACCAACCGATAGAAGGTGATCAACCGCGGCGCGGCGGCCAGATCCGACAGGAGTTTTTGCTGCCCCAGGAGACTGTCTTTGATCTTCTCGAGGTCCTTGGTGTCCAGATAGAGCAGGGCCGAGCGTTTGAAACTCTCCGGGTCGATGTGGTAAAAAAGTTCGGGGAAGCGGTCCGGATAATGTCCCAATTCGGCGGCCAGGGCATTGGCGAACTTGATGGCTCGCTGGGGATGGCCGTTTTCCACCACCACCACCATGCCGTCGCGGCCGCCGAAGGCCGCATCCATTTTTTCACTCTGCTGGATGAGGCGCTGGTTGCTGGCGACCAGGTCATTGCGGCTGGTGCGAATCGCCAGATGGGTGAAGGTATAATAGACCGACGCCAGGGCCACCACCACCGACACGAGAAGGATAGGCCAGGCGCACAGCCTGTAACCGCGCATTAAGGATACACAGGAGGTTCTGAATTTTTCGCGCAGAGGCAAAATGTTCCTCGGTAATTAAGATCGGGTGATAAGAGGAAGGGTTAAATCTGCTGGTAGGCCGGGGCGCGCCCCCACCTTACCCAGGGCCCGGGAAGCTCTGACCTCCCCCGAGGATGCTTGCCGGACCAGGGTCCCCCCCATCTTGTCATAGCCTATTTATCTATCAAGTATATTCAGCTTAGGGAAGAATTAAAGTCAAGCAAAATCTTGACTTATCCCGTCCAGGCAGCCCCTGGAGTTGCTGGCCGTATCGGTTTTGACCCGGTTAAGCTAGTAGAGAGGCCATCGGCGTGGAGTGTTAACCGGAGAGGCGAGGAGGAAGACCGAAACCAGCGAATTCATCTTTAAGTTTAAGGTAATGCTGCCATCCCGGTTCGGCAAGCGGCCAGAAAAAAATCTTGGTTTTTGATAAATTATTGGCTATTTATTAAAGAGAATAAGGCTATGGGAAGAAAAAAGACCGATCATGGGCGGGGCACGGCTCTGGCCGAGGGGACCGGCCCCGGCGGAGTCCAGATCAAGGGGCGCCTCTGGCTGGAAAAAGACGGCGAGGCCTTCTTGAGTTGGGGCCGGGTGGTGCTCCTGGAACGCATCCGGGACCAGGGCTCCATTGCGGCTGCGGCCCGCTCCATGGATATGGCCTATAGTCACGCCTGGTCGATGGTGGCCGAGATGAACCGGCTGGCCGGCCAGGAACTGGTGGCCCGAACCTTCGGCGGCACCCATGGCGGCCGGGCCTGGCTTACCCCCGCCGGCGAGGAGGCCGTGGCCCGGTTCTGGCGCCTGGTGGACACCTTCCGGGAATGGCTCCGCACCCAAAAGATCGAGGAATGAGGCAGCAAAGAACTAAATTTTTTTTGCAGCCGGTTATCTTTTTGAAAGAATATCGCAGCCTTGTTCACTAAAATATCACAGATCGGGAGGAGAGGGATGGTCAAGAAAGTTCTGGCGATAGTCGCGGGGCTCTTTTTGCTG
>JBAZKX010000494.1:0-2649 GCA_041650575.1 Desulfobaccales bacterium | reverse complement strand
CTTGTCAGACATTCGGCGTCACCTCTTTTCAGTTAGACAGCTTATCCCGCCGATCGTTAGCATCCATCCCCGATACGCCGGGAGGAGGGCTCGACGCAGAAGCGGCTCACCGCCCCTGTCCCGCCGCCGGGGCACCTGCCGGCCGGGGCAGGAAACCCCGGCCGGGCCTGGATCGCCTATAATTCGTAGGTGCCTTCCATCTCCAGGAGAAATTCGCCGTGCTGGTCCGTGGGGGTTACGATGAAGGTGCCGGCTCCCTTGATGGTGCTCAGCTTGCCGATGCCCTTGTAAACCTCCCATTTCCCCTTGGTCATGGCACCCATCTTATCTCCCCGAAAGCGGGAATACACCGCGCCGTGCTGGTAGATGGTCGTGGCATAACCGGTCATGGGTCCATCCCCCTTGATCCGGTCATGGAAGCCGACGCTGCGGCGGGAGACGAATTCCCCGGCTACGCCGGGGGTATAATTGACGGGCTCACCTTCCATTTCAGTGAGCATCAAGGTGTGGTCGGGAACGTCGCCCACAGAAAGCATTTCCCGGCGGGTAACGTAAATCTTGAAGCTGGCTTTGCGCTGCATGATCTTCCCTCCTTGTGAGGTTAGTGGTCGAGTGGAAGCAATTCCCGCGCCTGACGTTCTTCAAGATGTTAAATATCCAATTCGTTCAATTCAAGTACGTTGCTCTGAATAAACTCGCGCCGGGGTTCAACTTTGTCACCCATGAGGATGGTGAAGATTTCGTCCGCGGCCACCGCGTCCTCGATGTTGACCTTGAGGAGGGTGCGGGTCTCGGGGTCCATGGTGGTCTCCCAGAGCTGCTCGGGGTTCATCTCCCCCAGGCCTTTGAACCGCTGGATATTGATGCCCTTTTGGCCTTCCTCCAGGATCAGGGCCACCAGTTCGTCCAGGGTGGCGAATTTCCAGGCGCGGTCCTTGCCCTCGAGGCGGTGGGGCGGGTGCTTGAATTCCGTCAGGCCCTGATCCAGACGCACCAGGGCTTGAAAGTCGCCGCTGCCCATCAGTTCCCAGTCAAGGCGCATCTCGGTCGCGTCCCGCTCCTGGGAGGAGACGATCACGGCCCAGGACTGGTGCTCTTCGTCGGGCTCCAGGCGAGCCGTCCACCGGGGCCTGGCATTCAGGGCCGCGGCCAGTTCTTCCAGCTTCTCCTGGCGGCGCATAGCGTCTTTGGAGACCACTTCGTGCTTCAGCAGCAGTTGCAGGACTTCCCGGGCCAGGCCCCGCTTGGCGAAGCGCTGCAGATATTCCTGGAAGGCGATCACCTTTTCCAGGGCCTCGGCCAGGGGCGCGCCTTCGAGGGTGCGCTGGGGGCCCAGGCGCAGGCGCTTCTTTTCGATGCCCCGCTGCAACAGGTATTTTTTGAATTCCGCGTCATTCTTGAGATAAGTCTTTTCATTGCCCCGGGTCAGGCGGTACAGGGGCGGCTGAGCGATATAGAGGAAGCCGCCCTCGACCAGCGGGGCCAGTTGCCGGTAGAAGAAGGTCAGGAGCAAGGTGCGGATGTGGGCGCCATCCACGTCGGCATCAGTCATGATAATGACCTTGTGGTAGCGCAGCTCATCCATGTTGACTTTTTCCTGGGAGAGATCGGAGCCCAAGGACGAGATCAGGGTGCGGATCTCCTGATTCTCCAGCATCTTTTCGAACCGGGCCTTTTCCACGTTAATGATCTTGCCCTTAAGGGGCAGGATGGCCTGGAAACGCCGGTCCCGGGCCTGTTTGGCGGAGCCGCCGGCGGAGTCGCCCTCCACCAGGTAGATCTCCCGCCGGGCCGGGTCCCGTTCCTGGCAGTCGGCCAGCTTGCCCGGCAGGGTCATATCCCCGAAGGCACCTTTCTTGCGCACCAGGTCCCGGGCGCGGCGAGCCGCCTCCCGGGCCCGGGCAGCATCCAGGAGCTTGGTGAGGATGTTTTTGGCCACCGCGGGGTTTTCCCCCATGAACGTGAGGAAGTGTTCGTAGAGCAGGTTCTCCACCAGGCCCTTGACTTCGCTGTTGCCCAGCTTGGTCTTGGTCTGGCCCTCGAACTGAGGGTGGGGCAGCTTGACGCTGATCACCGCAATCAACCCCTCCCGGACGTCTTCTCCCTGGAGATGGCTGTTCTTGAGATTCTTGGGCAGGTCGCTGACCGCCATGTACTGATTGATGGCCCGGGTGAGGCCGGCCTTGAAACCGCTCAGATGCGAGCCGCCTTCCCGGGTGTTGATGTTGTTGGCAAAGGAGAAGATCTGCTCGTTATAGGTGTCGTTATACTGGCAGGCGATCTCCATCTGGATGCCGCCCTTGGACCCGGAGAGATAAATAGGCTCCGGATGGATAGGGGTTTTGTTCCGGTTGAAATACTGGACGAAAGAGACGATGCCGCCTTCATAGTGAAATTCATTCTTGCGGCCCGAGAGCTCATCCTCCAGGAGGATGCGCACCCCGCCGTTGAGGAAGGAGAGCTCCCGCAGGCGCTGGGCCAGGAGATCGTAGCTGAAGTGGATCTCGGAGAAGATTTCCGCATCGGGCCGGAAGGTCACCTTGGTGCCCCGGCGCTTGGTCTTGCCGGTAACGGTTAAGGGCGCGGCCGTCTTGCCTTTTTCGTAGCGCTGGTGATAGACCTGGCCGTCCCGGCGAATCTCCACCTCGA
>JBAZKX010000493.1:0-2649 GCA_041650575.1 Desulfobaccales bacterium | reverse complement strand
ATTCCGGGCCTGCCCGCGGGCGGCCTATTTCCTCCGACCAGGGGCCGCCCGGCTGACCGAGGGCGTCTTCACCCCGCCGCCCCGCTGGTTGGCCCCCGGAATCATTGCGGCCTTTCTGGTCTTATCTTCCTCCGTGGCCGGCCTGGATTACTTCAAACAGATTCTTATCTGCCGGGGTTCGCCGCCGGCGCGCCTGGTGCAGTATCTTCGCACCCATGTGCCCACCACCAGGTGCCTCATCGAAACCCCGGAATACGAGCTGGTTTTCCTGGACGACGACCACCGCATCCATCTGATGCCGTCGTATTACTTCGTGGAATCCACCCCGGACCGGGTGGTGCTCCTCAACCCGCGGCAGCAGCCTTACGAATTCAACCGGGTGGGGGCCGACCTCCTGGTTCTGGGCCGTTTCGGCAAGAGCGTCTTCCGGCAGATTTACTCCCCCGCGCTCATCCAACGGGAATGGCGCCGGATTGCCCAGGTGGATGATTACGATATCTATGTTTCAAGAAAATCCGAGAAAAAGATGGTACAATTAATGAATAAAACTTTGGCCTTCCATCAGAAGAATAACCTGACTAACCCCGTCGTGAAAAGTGATGTCCCGGGAACGCTGATTGATACGTACTATCATTGATTTTCGCCGTCATTACCGGCAATTCCGTCCCGGAGACGCCATCCTCGGCGTCCTGGCTTTGCGTCCGGGCGAAGAAATCAAACTCCTGGACCTGGCCGAGCGGGGCGTGGCTTTCTTCCCCCCGGTTTTGGCCCAGTTCCTCAGCCGCTCCAAAGTGGCCCAGGCCGAAGTCCTGGGGGAATACATGGTTCCCGGCAGTTTCGTCGCTTATGCCCTGGCGGACCTGGCCGGGCATCTGTGCGAATTTCAGGCCAAAGGCGCGGTGGTCGCCAAACGGGACCGGGCCCATCTGGGCCTGGGAGTCAGCCTCTGGCCCTCCCTGGAAACCCTCTACAGCCTGGCGGGCCTCCAGGGGCTCACGTACCCGCTCGTGGTGCAGCCCTTCCTGCCCGAGGCCCGGGACCTGCGGGTCGTGGTTCTGGGCGAACATATCGAGGCTTATGAACGGCTCAACCCCCACAGCTTTCGCAAGAATCTCTTTCAGGGGGGCTCATCCCGACCCGCAACCCTCACCGGTGAACTGCATGATTTTTGCCGGCAGGTGATGGCCCGGGGTAGATTTCCTTATGCCATTCTGGACCTGCTCCTTGATCCCCAGGACAACAGGCCCTATCTTTCTGAAATAAGTTTCAAGGGAGGACTGACCGGGGCGAGTCTCTCCCAAGCTGAGTTCCTCCGACGCGTTGCCGCCCTGGAAAAGGATTTCTACCGACAATGGGAAAACTCATCGAAGACCCGGCCTTAAGGGACCGCCTCCACGTCTTTTTTGACCGGAGCACCGCCGGCCAGCATCTGGCCGCCCAACTCCGAGAGTACCGCGGCGACGGACTGCGTCTCTTTGCCATTCCCGCCGGGGGCGTGCCGGTGGCAGTCGAGATCGCCCGGGCCCTGTCGATTCCCCTGGATCTCATCATTGTCCGCAAAATCCAGCTTCCCTGGACCACCGAAGCCGGCTTTGGCGCCCTGGACCCCGCCGGCCAGGCCATTTTCAACGAAGACATGCTGCGCCGTATGCCCATGTCCCCCGAGGAGATCGAGGCCCAGGTCCAAAAGACCGCAACCGTCATGCGTCAGCGGGAAACGGTCTTCCGGGGCGGCAAACCCTATGCCCGCCTGGACGGACAGACGGCCATGCTGGTCGATGACGGCCTGGCCTCCGGCTATACCATGCGCGCCGCCCTCCAATTCCTCAAGGCCCAGGGGGCCGCTCGCCTTATCGTTGCGGTGCCCACCGGCTCCGAGCGCACCGTTTGGGAGCTGCTCCCCATGGTGGATGAGCTTTACTGCCCCAACGTCCGGGGCAGCTTCTCCTTCGCGGTGGCCGACGCCTACGAGAACTGGTATGATCTTACCGAGGACGAAGTGTTGGCGATTATGGCTTCCTTTAAAGGCGAGCCGGAGAGCTGATATTTCTTCATGAAATGCATTTCATGATTTCTATCTTGAAAAATTTTATTTAGGCCAAAGTCGGCGGGCACAGCCCGCCCTATGAATCCCCGGACTGCCGCAGCATGTAGCATAGGGCGGCCTGTGGCCGCCGGCATTAGGCCTGATTTTAGTGGCACAGGCCTCCGGCCTGTGTTTTCTCGTTCCCAAGCTGCGCTTGGGAACGTATTTTTGGCCCCAGCTCTGCTTGGACGCCTCAAAAAATGAACAAATTATTCCTTTCCGACCCCCTGCCGGCCCCCATCCCCCTTGGCCAATTGGCCTTCGATATCGACGGCGTGGTGGCCGACATTATGACCACCTTCCTGACCCTGGCCCGGGAACGTTACAACCAGGGGCACCACCTGCGCTACGAACACATTACCACTTTCTACCTCGAAGACTGCCTGGACCTGCCGCCCGCCATCATCGACGCCCTGATCCGGGAACTCATCGACCGCCCCCACGAACTGCCGGTGGAGCCCTTCCCCCACGCGGTGCCGGTCCTCACCCGCCTGTCCGGGGAAACCCCGCTGCTCTTCGTCACCGCCCGGGACCGGGCCGAGCCCATCGAGCGCTGGCTCCAC
>JBAZKX010000492.1:0-2656 GCA_041650575.1 Desulfobaccales bacterium | reverse complement strand
ACCAGAGATCGTGCAATACATGGTGGCCCGGGTGGACGTCGTTCTCAGGCAGGAGCTCGACATTGCCGATGGCCTCGCCGATCCCCGGGTCTATGTCCTGGACCCCTGCTGCGGCACCGGCGCTTATCTGGTGGAGGTCTTGAAGCATATCCATGGGACACTCAAAGCCAACCGGGAGGACGCCTTGACCGCCCAGGACCTCAAGGCCGCGGCCCGAGACCGGGTTTTCGGCTTCGAGATTCTGCCGGCGCCCTTTGCGGTGGCCCACCTGCAATTGGGCCTGTTCTTGCAGAACCTGGGGGCGCCGCTATCCGAAGACAAGGCCGAACGGGCGGGGGTGTTCCTCACCAATGCTCTGACGGCTGGGAGCCCGCGAAAGGTCCCAAGAAACAACTCACGCTGCCGGAGTTCCAGGAGGAACGGGACGCCGCCGAAGAAGTCAAGCGGGACAAGCCCATCCTGGTAATCCTGGGCAATCCCCCTTACAACGCCTTTGCCGGGGTGAGCGCCGAAGCGGAAAAGACTCTGGTGGAGCTTTACAAGGAAAACCTCATCACCAAGTGGGATGGATGGCGGGCAACTCAACTACTTGGGAAACTCCAGGATGAAGGTGGCTCCGAACCCGGGCGAACTCCAGGCACCCAGGCGGCCGCCGCATTTCGCCAAGAGATGCAGACTCACCTTCAGACCCAAGTGCGTGCTTTCCTCCCTGCGGTCTGCAGGGGTAAGTAGGCTGTGCATCAGCTTTTTCACTTCCATTCCCGGGCCGTTGTCCTGGACCTCTACTCGCACCTGATGGCCGGGTAGAAGAGGAGCACCAGCAGGATGGCGGTGAGCACCCCCACCACCATGGGAGCGGCGATACGTTTCGCCACCTCCGCCCCCACCCCGGTGCTCCACATGATGGGGAGCAGACCGAACATATTGGCCAGGGCGGTCATGAGCAAGGGGCGCAAGCGCAACACGGCCCCGTGGCTTAAGCCAGGCCCAGAGTCCAATAACTCATCACCACTCTGGCCCTGATCTCGTTAATTTTGTCTCGATATGCGAGGTTTTCCGATTTGGCCTGTTCCGCTGCCACTTCGGAGCGGAGACGCCGCTTGCCCAGAAAGGGGAATTTCTGCGACAGCTCCAGCATTTTCTGGGTCATGGGGTCCTTGTTCATGGCCCAGGTATCGGTGGGCAGATTAGTTATGCCAAAGGAAACCGTGGGGTCATCCAATGCTCCTGCGGGTTTAATGGTTTCCTTAGCCGCCACCGCCAGCGACGCCATCTTTTTGATCTCCGGGTTAGCCTTCAGGGTTTCGGCAATCAAGGCCTGCAAATTGGTCGGCAGGTTGGCATTGCCCTGAGCCCAAAGCGAAGGCACCGCGCTTAAGACCCCAAACAAGCCAAGTAAAAGGAGCAGCATCACTCCGGAACCATGCCGCTTATGCTCCATCTTTCTTCCCCCTAAGAACTTATGGCCATGCGCCGGCCCCCCTGCCGCATCAGCCACTTGGTCACTTCCACCACCGGAAGGAGCAGAAACGCCAGGAACGCCGCGAAGAGCCATTCTTTCCAGCCCAGGGGCACCGCGTGGAACAGTTGCGCCAGAGGAGGCACCTGCACCACCACCACCACCATACCCAGAGAGATGAGCGTGGCGAGGAGCAGAAAATGGTTGGCGAGCACTCCCACCCTGAAGATTGAGTGATACTCCGAGCGGCAGTTGAAGGCGTTTACCAACTCCGCCAGGACCAGGGTCACGAAGACCATGGTCTGGGCCCGGGTGAGCGATAGCTCCGGGTCCCCGATCACCGCCAGGTAGCCGTGGTAATAATGGTGAAACAGAGGAATCAGGCCCACAGTGAGATAGGCGGTGATCACCACCATCAGGGCGATCACCGACCTGGTGAACACCCCTTCTTCCGGGCGGCGGGGAGGCCGCTGCATGATATCCGGGGATTTGGGGTCCACCCCCAGGGCCAGGGCCGGCAAGCCGTCCGTGGTGAGGTTCACCCAGAGGATTTGCAGGGCCACCAGGGGCAGGGGCATGCCCAGGAAGAAGGTGCCGGTCAAAACGGTAATTTCGCCGAGATTGGCGCTCAGAAGAAAAATCAGGTACTTTTTGATATTGTCGAAGATGGCCCGGCCCTCCTCCACTGCGTCCACCAGGGTGGCGAAATTGTCGTCGGCCAGGATCATGTCCGCGGTTTCCTTGGTGACTTCGGTGCCGGTGATGCCCATGGCCACGCCGATATCGGCTCTTTTCAGGGCGGGGGCGTCATTGACCCCATCCCCGGTCATGGCCACCACTTCCCCTTGAGCCTTGAGCAGATTCACCAGGCGCAGCTTGTGCTCCGGGGCCACCCGGGCAAACACCGGCGCTTGAGGTAAAATCCTCGATAATTCTTCATCGCTCAAGCGGTTCAGGTCCGCTCCGCTCAACACCACGGGATTTGCCTGGTCTGCGGGGGTCAAGCCGATCTCCCGGGCCACGGCCCGGGCCGTATCCGGATGATCGCCAGTGACCATGATTACCCGAATCCCCGCCTGATGGCACTTGCTCACGGCCTCTTTGGCCTCGGAACGGGGCGGGTCCATCATGCCCACCAGCCCCACCCAAATCAAATCCGCCTCCCTCTCCTCGGAAGGCGACTCCGGGATCGAATCT
>JBAZKX010000491.1:0-2660 GCA_041650575.1 Desulfobaccales bacterium | reverse complement strand
TCCTTGGCAAGGGACAGGGGCAGAGGCGCCCGGCTTTTTCAGCGGAAGAGCGGGATGGGGTGGAAGGAAAAGGCAGGGATGATAAGCCGGCGGTGGAGGTTCAGCCAGCCGTGAAACCGAGACTACTTGCCATCCATGACGGTTACCGGTTCCCAGTCGGGAGCCGGGGGGGTGTCGAGGTATTTCCGGGCCAGGCTGAGATAACGGTGGCAGGATGGGTCGCCCGGGCGCAAATCCAGGGCCTGGCCGAAGACGGGCAGGCTCTCGGCGAAACGGCCCTCCCGGTAGAGAGCCAAGGCCTGATGGTAGATTTCCAGGTGCCGGGCCAGTTCCGGGTCCACCTCGCCTTCGCCTAGCAGTTCATAGATATGGGCCGCCTGGGCTTTGCCCTTGACCCGCACCTGGTCCAGGTCCCGCAGGATAAAGCCGTCCTCCAGGGTCTGGGCAGTGCTCTGGCTGATGATGAGGCTGGTGCCGTAATATTTGTTGAGCCCTTCCAGGCGGGAGGCCAGATTGACGTTGTCGCCGATGGCGGTGTAGTCGAAGAGGCGGTCAGAGCCCATGTTGCCCACGGCCACCGGGCCGGTGTTAATCCCCACCCCAATCTTCAGCGGGGGGCGCCCCTGGGCAGCCCACTCCTGGTTCAGGGCCGCCAGGCTGGCCGCCATTTCGAGGGCGGCCCGGCAGGCCAGGCGAGGATGATCCGCCTGGAGGAGGGGCGCGCCGAACTCGGCCATGATGGCGTCGCCCATGTACTTGTCGATGGTGCCGCCCTGGTTGATGATGATGTTACTCATGGGGTTGAGGAAGTCGTGCAGCAGGGTTACCAGGGATTCCGGGTCCAGGTGCTCGGACATGGTGGTGAAGCCCCGGATGTCGCTGAACAGGAGGGTGATCTCGCGGCGCTCCCCGCCCAGGCGCAACTGCTCGGGGTGTTTCAGCATTTCCTGGACTACGGCGGGGGCCACGTAGGATTCAAAGGCCTTGCGGATGCGCTCCCGCTCCCTTTCTTCGGCCAGGAACCGGTGCATGGTCACGCCCAGATAGATCAGGACGATGAGGCTCAAGGGATAGAACAGCTCCAGTTGCAGTCCCTGGCGGCTGAACAGGAAATAGTTGATCCCGACATAGCCCTCCATGACGATGAGGGTGAAGATAAAGGCCCAGGCCGCGGAGAGCCGCGGCAGGACCAGGCCCAGGAGAATCCCCAGGCCCACCAGGATCAGCAGCATGACCACCAGCCCGAAGGGCGGGGTTCGGATGAAATTGCCCTGGAGCAAGTTGTCCATGACCGTGGCCTGGATCTCCACCCCGGGGAAGGTGCCGGAAAAAGGCGTGACCCGAAGATCGTAAACGCCCACCGCGGTGGCTCCCACGATTACGACCTTGTCCTTCAAGGCTTCGGGAGGCACCTTGCCGTTCATGACCGAGGCGGCGGAATAGGTGGGAATGAGGCCGGCGGGGCCCAGAAAATTAATGAGGAGACGGCCGTAACGGTCCACGGGGACCGAGCGCCGCCCTAGGCGAATCTCATCCACCCCCCATTGGGACAGGGTGATGGCCAGCGGGGCCTGCCCCTGGAAGTGGGCCAGGCTCACCAGGGACATGGGCGCGAAGAAGTTGCCGTCGTAATTGATGGCCATGGGGAACCAGCGCACCGCCCCGTCGGGATCGGGAATCATGTTGAAGTAGCCCGCGCCCGCGGCGACCCGGGAAATCTCCGGGAGATTGCTTTCGACCCCGGTGGCGCAGACCAGGGGAACCTCGGAGGGCTTGGTATTCATCAAGCGCACCAAATTATAGGTGGAGGCGCGCACCAAGGCGGGGCTCATGAGCTTTTCGGCCTGCACGGCGCCGGTCTGGCCGCCCACGCTCTGGAAAAAGAACCCCAGAACAGTGGGGGAGCCCTGGCCAATGACCTCGGCGAGGAGGCGATCGACGTCGGCCCGCCTTTTTTCGGTCTCCAGGAGTTTGAGAATCCCTGGCGAGCAGCCCTGCCGGATGATTTCATCATGCAACTTGTTGATGGCCAGGAAAGCGACGGTCTCCTCTTTCTCGGCAAAGATGATGTCCAGGGCGATCACCCCGGCGCCGGCGAGTTTCAACTGGGTCAGGAGACGGGCCTGGTCTTCCCGGGACCAGGGCCAGCGGCCCACGGCTTTGAGGCTGGCGTCGTCGATGGCGACGATGACCACGTCTTTGCCGGGGACCAGGGCCCCTCGAAAACGGAACTTGAGGTCGTAGAGCTTGAGTTCGAGAAACTCGGTGAACGTGGGACGCCAGACGAGGAGGACGGCCACGAACAGGGTGACGCCGACGATCCAGCGGGCGATGGGCGATTTAACGAACGCGGCCAGGCGATGCAGCATAGGCGGATACCAGGCACTCGGCAGTTTGGGGCTCCAGCCCCCGGAGTGCTGGGGATATCATAAGAAGATCCGGCAAAGAAGTAAATATTTTTAAACGGGTAACGGGCTTTGGCCAAAAAAGCCGGCCAGGGGCGGCTCAGCACACCGCCCCTGGCCAAATTATAGAAGCGCTGTAGTAGCTAAGGCACGCTAATCGTACCGCTGCCGCCACTGGGCGGGGTACTGGTAGTGGTGTGAGTGGGCGCAACCGCGGCGGGCGCCGCGGGCGGGGCGGCGTCTGGACCGAGGGCA
>JBAZKX010000490.1:0-2661 GCA_041650575.1 Desulfobaccales bacterium | reverse complement strand
CGGTGACTTTTTCGCCCAGATACTCTTCCGCGGTCTGCTTCATCTTGGTGAGGATCATGGACGAGATCTCGGCGGGAGAATACACCTTGCCGCGGATGTCGATATGGGCGTCGCCGTTTTCGGCCTGGACGATCTTGTACGGGAGAATCTTCAAGTCCCGCTGGACCTCAGGATCGTTGAATTTACGGCCGATAAGACGCTTGACTGAAAACACCGTATTTAAAGGGTTGGTGATGGCCTGGCGTTTGGCGATCTGCCCCACCAACCGTTCGCCGCTCTCGGTAAAAGCCACCACCGAAGGCGTGGTGCGGCTGCCTTCGACATTGGGGATGACCTTGGGCTCGCCACCCTCCATGATAGCCACACACGAATTGGTGGTGCCTAAATCGATTCCTATGGGTTTAGCCATTTATTTTTCCTCCTGAACCTTTGAGTCGGTCCGACATGAAGTATGTTCGTTTTGGGGATTGCGGGCCACCACCACCATGGCCGGCCGCAGCAGGCGCTGGTTTAGCAGGTAGCCCTTCTGTAACTCTTTAATGACGGTGCAGTCCGGGACCGCGTCGGTCTCTTCCTGCATCATGGCGCTATGAAAAGCCGGGTCGAATTGTTGGCCCACGCTGTTCAGGGGAGTCACTCCGTACCGCTCCAGGGCCTTGAGAAACCCCTGGTGCACCAGGTCGATGCCGTCCAGCAAGGCGGCCGGCGCCTCCAGTTGCCGGCCATGGTCCAGGGCCCGTTCCAGATTGTCCACCACCGGCAGAAACTCTTTGATGAGGTTCTCGTTGGCGAATTGGAGCAACTCCGCCCGTTCTCGCTCCTGGCGCTTCTTCAGATTGTCCATCTCCGCGGCCAGTCTGAGCAGGCGGACGTAATTCTCTTCGGCTTCTTTGGTCTTTTCCTCGAGCTTATTTTGCAGCTCCGCCATCTCGCCTTCGGCCTCAGGGGCCGCGGCCGGCGCAGTCTTGTCCTCCTGGACCGGAGGGTCGTCGTGCACTGATTCCTTATCGGATTTGGATAAGGGCATAAATCTCTTTCTCCTTAACATCCAGTCAACCTCCGGGGCGAACTCGGACAACTCACGACTGCCGCCTGGTGAGCAGGCCCGTGACCATGGAGGCCGTGTAGCGCACGATGGGGATCAGCCGGGCGTAATCCATGCGCATGGGGCCGATGACCCCCAGGCTCCCCATGGGAGTCGCCCGGGACCCGTAGGACGAAGCTACCAGAGACAGTTGCATCTCCGGAAAATGCTCGTCCGGACTGATAATGATCTGCACCCCCTGGGCCGCCATGGTTTGATCCAGCAGGGTCACGAGATGGTGCTTTTCTTCAAAGGCCTTGAAAATGGTGCGGATATTCTCCACATCGCCGGTGAATTCCGGGTAATCCAGGACATGGCTGGTGCCCTCGATATAGAGCTCATTTTCTGCGTCGTTCTGCAGCGCCTGCCGGCTGAGGTTCAAGGCCTGGGAAACCATCTTGTCGAACAGGCTCTTTTCTTCCTCCATCTCCGCAAGGATCCGCTGCCGGGATTCCCCCAGGGTCAGGTTCTGACAGAGTTCATTGAGGTACTCGCTGAAGCGGTCCAACAGCGCCTGGGAAAACCGGGCCTCGGTGCGCACGAAGCGGGTCTGGACCTGGTTATCCTGGGACACCAGAACCGTCAGCACCCCGTCTTCGCTCAGGCTGATGAATTGAATATGCTTGAGTCGCATGCCCTGAGGCCGGGGGGCTAACAGCAGCGCGGGGTGGCCGGTCATGGCCGAGAGCACCCGGGAGGCCTGGCGGAACAACTCCTGCGGCTCATGGGCCGGCGGGGAGAAGGCTTCCTGGATCTGCTGCTGCATGGAGCGGCCCAATTCCTGGACGGGCAGGATATGGTCGACGTAATAGCGAAATCCTTTGGGAGTGGGAATCCGGCCAGCCGAAGTGTGGGGTTGATGCAGGTAGCCCCGTTCCTCCAGGTCCAGCATGAGATTGCGAATGGTCGCCGAGGAGAGGTTGAGGCCCGAAGTCTTGGCGACGGTGCGGGACCCCACCGGTTCCCCGGTAACAATGTACTGGGCCACCACGGTTTTGAGAACCCAGGCGTCCCGCTCCCCCAGAAGTTTCATGACGTTGCTCTGTTCCATTTTCAAACTTAAAAGGTAATCATAATAGCCGGATATGTCAAGCGATATGAGGGCGTTTTGCCCATCGGCCCAGAGGCGGCCAGGGCCGCGGACCCGGGCCGGAAGCCTCGCTGACTCCGGCGCCGGCCTCTTCCCTACCCCTGGCAACGGTGGCGAATGCTCTCGCCTTCCACCATATAAACCACCTGTTCGGCGATATTGGTGGCGTGGTCGCCTACCCGCTCCAGATTGCGCACGATATTGATCTGGCTCTGTCCGGGCCGGATGGCCTCCCGGTCCCCGGACATCTCCTGGAGCAGGTCCGCGATAATGGCCTGGTCGAGAGCGTCCACGTCGGCGTCGGCCATACAAACCTGCCGCGCCAGCCCGGTGTCGTGATTGAGAAAGGCCTCCAGGCTCTGGCGCAGCATCACCTGCACGTCGACGGTCATGGCCGCCAGGCTGGGGTGAATGGGTCGGGGCGGCATCTGCTGCAGGGTCAGCACCTCTTCGGCGATGTTGGTGGCGGAATCCCCGATCCGCTCCA
>JBAZKX010000489.1:0-2662 GCA_041650575.1 Desulfobaccales bacterium | reverse complement strand
AATTATAAAGACCGCCTGCCCTTCGTGCCCATCAAAGAATTTAAGCTGGGGCCCGTGTCCTTTGAGATCCAGCGCTACCTGAACCCGGAAACCTCCGGGATCAAACCCAAGGAGTTGGTCCGGGAGGGCGACGCCAACGAATTGCCCCTGACCGTGAGTTGGGAAGGCAAGACCCTCAAAGTGCCCGGCCTGGCCCGCTGTGAGGCCTCGACGTCAGCCCTGACCCTCAAAGACGGCGACAAGAGCGTCCTGAAATTTACCTGCGTCAGCCCCGAAGGTCTGACCTTCGTCAAGACCTTCACCTTCAAAGGCGATGGTTACGGCTTCGACCTGGCGGTCCAGGTGGTCAACCAGACCGCGCAACCCCTGGACGGCCAGGTCAATCTGGACCTGAGCGAAAATTTTACCGGGGAAGATGCCAGCCGCTTCCATTTTCTGGGGTTCAACGGCTCCATTAATCATAAGTTAGACGACATTAAGAGCGGCGACCTCAAAGAACCCAAGACCTTTACCGGCAAAGTGGAATGGGCCGGCCTGGACGAAGGCTATTTTATGACGGCCATGATCCCGGAGTCGGCCAAGGCCTGGGTCACCCTCTCGGAGCCGCCCAAGGCGCCCATGGTGGCCAGCCTGAGGACCCCCGTGGAAGGCCTGGCCCCGGGACAGGCGGTCCAGGTTTCCTACGCTCTCTATTTCGGCCCCAAAAACCTGAGCGATCTCAAGACCATGGGCCTGGAGCGGGCAGTCAACTTCGGCTGGTTCGATTTCCTGGGGAAACCCCTCCTAACTTTCTTGAACTGGCTAGACCGCTACTCCTTCAACTACGGCTGGGCCATCATCATCTTGACCATCCTGCTTAGGATCGTCTTTTTCTATCCCAACCACAAGAGCTACAAGTCCATGAAGGACATGCAGAAGCTCCAGCCCAAGGTGGCCAAGATCCGGGAAAAATATAAGGATGACAAGGAAGCCATGAACAAGGAACTCATGGCCCTGTATCGCACTTTCAAGGTCAACCCGATGGCCGGCTGCCTCCCCATGGTGATCCAACTGCCGGTATTCATCGCCTTGTACAATGTGTTGGGCTATGCCATCGAACTGCGGCATGCCTCGTTCATCCCCACCCTGCCGTTTACCAACATCGTCTGGCTGGCGGATTTGTCCGCCAAGGACCCCCTGCTCATCACCCCCCTGGTCATGGGGGCCACCATGTTTATCCAGCAAAAGATGACCCCGTCCGCGGGGGATCCCACCCAGGCCAAGATGATGATGTTCTTGCCCCTGATCTTTACCTTTATGTTCTTGAACTTCGCCTCCGGCCTGGTAATCTACTGGCTGGTGAACAACGTGCTTTCCATCGTCCAACAGCACTATACCAACAAGTACCTTGCGTAGTTCTCAGAGGAAGGATTGATGGAGTTTCTGGAGTTTGAAGGCAAAACCACCGAAGAGGCCATCGATAGCGCCTGCGCTTTTTTTGAGGTGACGCCCGAGCAGTTGGAGATCGAGATCATCTCGGTGGGCTCCTCGGGAATTTTTGGCCTGGGGGGCCGGAAGGCCAAGATTCGCGCCGCCCGGCGGGAAGAGGCCGAAGAA
This sequence comes from Desulfobaccales bacterium, assembly GCA_041650575.1. GTDB lineage: Bacteria > Desulfobacterota > Desulfobaccia > Desulfobaccales > 0-14-0-80-60-11 > 0-14-0-80-60-11. Next base: position 1,066 of record JBAZKX010000489.1, on the reverse strand, counting down.
GATTTGCTCCCCAAAGCACAGGAAATCCTTGAGGGAGTCCTGAAAAAGATGGGCGAGGCGGCCACGGTGACCGCGTCCCATGAAGATGACCGGATTACCCTGCTCATCGCCACCGACGACGCCGGCTTGCTCATCGGCAAGCAAGGCCAGACCCTGGACGCCCTGCAATATCTCGTCACCAAGATGCTGGCGAAGCAGACCCGGAAAAAAGTCAGGATCGCCATCGATGTGGAAGCCTACCGGGTCCGCCACAATGAAGCCCTGGCCCTGCTGGCCAAAAAATACGGCGACAAGGTCAAGCGCAGCGGCAAGCCCGTCACGCTGAATCCCATGAATCCCTATGATCGCCGCATCGTCCATATGGCCCTCCAGGGTGACAAGGAGTTGAAGACCATCAGCCGGGGCGAAGGTCTCTACAAAAAGGTGATCATTTCACCGGCCAAAAAGAAGGAAAACCAGGAGGATGCCGCCGGCCAGGCATGACCCCTTATGGTGCGGCCGATACCATTGCGGCTATTTCCACCCCCATCGGCGAGGCGGGGATCGGTATTGTCCGGCTGAGCGGCCCCGCGGCCGAGGCCATCGCCCGCCGCCTCTTCCTCCCCCACCACTCCCGCCAGACCTGGCAGTCCCACCGGCTCTACCTGGGCCACTTCGTTGACCCCCAAGGGGAGATCATTGATGAAGTCCTGGTCAGCATCATGCGGGCCCCGCATACCTACACCCGGGAAGACGTGGTGGAGATTAACTGCCATTCAGGCTATGGGGTCTTGCGGCGCATCCTGGATCTGGCCCTGGCCCAAGGAGCGCGCCTGGCCCGCCCGGGCGAGTTTACCCTCAGGGCGTTTCTTTCGGGCCGCCTCGACCTGACTCAGGCCGAAGCCGTCCTGGAGGTCATCTCGGCCCGCACCGCTACCCACCTGAAGGTGGCCGCGGCGCATTTGCACGGCGGCCTGGGGCGCCGGATTGCCCAGGTGCGCCAGGCCCTCCTGGACCTCCTGGCCCGGGTGGAGGCCGCCCTGGATTTTCCCGAAGAAGCCGGGGAACTGCCCGGCGCGGCCCTCCA
>JBAZKX010000488.1:0-2667 GCA_041650575.1 Desulfobaccales bacterium | reverse complement strand
CCTGATCCGGGAACTCATCGACCGTCCCCACGAACTGCCGGTGGAGCCCTTCCCCCACGCGGTGCCGGTCCTCACCCGCCTGTCCGGGGAAACCCCGCTGCTCTTCGTCACCGCCCGGGACCGGGCCGAGCCCATCGAGCGCTGGCTCCACCGCCACCTGGCGCAGGTCGCGCCCGCGGCCATCCGGGTCCTGGCCACCGGCGACCCCGACACCAAGATCCACTACCTCAAGGACCACGGCATCCGCTATTTCGTGGAAGACCGCCTGGAAACCTGCCTGCAACTGGCCGATCACGGCATTACCCCCATCCTCTTCGCCCAACCCTGGAACCGCCGGCCCCACCCCTTCCCCGAAGTCCAGGGCTGGCCGGAACTGGCCGACCTGCTCTTTGAAGATTAGGTCTTTTTAGGGAGGGGGCCAGGAGCTTTTTCATAAAGGCCCCTGCCCCCTCTCCCAAACCCTCCCCCAACCCCCATAAGTAGGGGCGACCCGCTGGGTCGCCCTAATCGAGCCGCCTTTGGCTACCAGTCCCCCGGACCTCCCCTCGCCCTTCCTTTTTCCCAAAAGTTTGGATACAATACCTTTATGACGCAGCGGGAAGCAGCATTAGCGGGCCGGGTCACCCCGGCCATGAAGCAGGCCGCCGCCCGGGAAGGGGTGGCCCCTGAGGCCATCTGCCGGGGCCTGGCCCAGGGCACCGTGGTGGTCCCGGCCAACCCGAAGCACCAGGGGCTTGAGCCCGCGGCTATCGGCGCCGGGGTCCGGGTCAAGATCAACGCCAATATCGGCACCTCGCCCCACGATGTGAACCTGGAAAAAGAACAGGCCAAGCTGGCCGCGGCCCTGGAATACGGCGCCGACGCGGTCATGGACCTGTCCACCGGCGGCAATCTGGACGAGATCCGCACCGCGCTCCTGTCCCGCTGTCCCGCTCCCTTCGGCACCGTGCCCATCTATCAGGTGATGACCGAAGCCCGGAGCCTGGACGACGTCAAGGCCGACGACCTCCTGGCCATGGTGCACCACCACGCCAAACAGGGCGTGGACTTCGTCACGGTGCACTGCGGCGTCACCCGGGCCGCGCTGCCGCTGCTCAAAAAACGCGTCACCGGTGTGGTCTCCCGGGGCGGCGCCTTTCTGTCCGCCTGGATGCGCCGTTACCAAAAGGAAAACCCCCTATACGAGCACTACGATAAGCTTCTGGCCATCGCCAAGGAATATGACGTCACCCTGTCATTGGGAGACGGCCTGCGCCCGGGCTGCCTGGCCGACGCCACCGATAAGGCCCAGCTCCACGAATTGAAAATCCTGGGCGAGCTCACCAAGCGGGCCTGGGCCGCGGGCGTCCAAGTCATGGTGGAAGGCCCGGGGCATCTGCCGCTCCACGCCATCCGGAAAAACGTCCGCCTCCAGCAGAAATACTGCGCCAACGCCCCCTTTTATGTTCTGGGACCCCTGGTCACTGATGTGGCCTCGGGCTATGACCACATCGCCGGGGCCATCGGCGGCGCCCTGGCCGCCACCCTGGGCGCGGCCTTCCTGTGCTATGTCACTCCCGCCGAACACCTGAAACTGCCCGAGGTGGAGGACGTCATCGACGGCGTGGTGGCCTCCCGCATCGCCGCCCACGCCGCGGATATCGCCCGTGGCCTCCCCGGGGCCGCCGACTGGGACCTCAAGATGTCCCAGGCCCGCCGGGCCCTGGATTGGGACACCCAGATCAAACTCTCCGTCAACCCGGCCAAAGCCCGGCGCTACCGGGACCTCTCCCAGGCCAAAGATGACCAGTGCACCATGTGCGGCAAGTTCTGCGCCATGAAGGTCTTCGACGATAAGTTTGAGGGCTGATCGATTTTGGGGTCGGCAGCCTAGACGTTTCGCCTGGGGAACCCCTGCACCTACAAAACTAACGCAAACCCTGCCTCTATCCCATATGAACCTGGTGGCACAGGCGTCCCGCCTGTGCGTCCTCCTCTCTGACCGGTATCACCTTCTCGGGTTTACTCAAGATTAATCTTTAACACCTGTTAAGCCATGTAAACTTAACACTTTTCCGCCAATTCCCGCCAATTCCGCCTTCTTGCTCATTCCCTGATCCTGGCATGAATCTTGCTTAAATTCCAGTAACCCGGTATGGGCTAGGCGATTAATAACCTCTGAATACAAGGCTTAAAATAGTTTAGTAAACCGGGGTATGGTTTAATGTGGCCAACTTCCTCTTCCCCCGGGCAGACGCTCAGGCTGGTTAACCGAAAACTTTCTCAAAGGAGCACTCATGGCTAGCAAAGGTTATCGTTTCTGGAGGTTAGCGGCCGCCATCCTGGCCGGGGGGCTCCTCGTGCTCGCCCCTTCTCTGGTCAGCGCCAAGATTCGCACCTGCCCGCCCTTTTTTCTGAAGACCGACGATGGCAAGATCATCAACCCGCTCACCGGCGAAAACGCCGACCAGCCCTACAGCACCCGCCAGACCTGCGGCGCCTGCCACAACTACGACCAAATCACCAAGGGCTACCACTTCCAGCAAGGTTGGAACAAGATCAAGGACGACTTCAACCAGAAGAAGCCCTGGGTCTTGTCCGACGGCATGATGGGCAAATTCTGACCGCCCTCGTTTCGCCAGTTGGCGAAAAAGCACAACCAAAATGCCGATGAAATCGATCTCACCA
>JBAZKX010000487.1:0-2672 GCA_041650575.1 Desulfobaccales bacterium | reverse complement strand
CAGCCCTCTCCCCCCGAAGCGGGTGGAGAGGGGGTAGGTTGGGCCGCTGGTCTACCCGAGGTTGTTTTTGGCTGGCTACTGGCTACTGACTACTGATTACTGCTGCTTCACACCTCCGGAGTGGCGTCCTCGGGGCGGATTTCTTCGGTTCCCAGGGCGAAGATGGGGCCGGCGGTGAGGGCGCCGCCTTCCCAGAAATCCCGGCGATAGCGGTAGTAGAGGTGGAGGCGCACCAGCGCCCGGGCCAGGCGCCGCAGGGCGTCATCCCCCAGGTGGTCGAGGCAGGATTGCAGCAGGGCCAGGAAGGCCCCAGGCAGGTAGAAACCTTCTTTGCCGATGCTCCCGTGAAAATCCAGGCGGTAGCCGCCGCCTTGAAACTCGTAGAGGTCGGCTCGATAGGACCTCTCCGCGGGGGCCGCGGGGTTGGGCGTCAGCTTGAGTTGTCCCAGAGGCAGGCGGGGGCGACGGGGCGGGCCGCCGTTATTTAACACCCGCTCACAGACCAGGTCCAGGAAGCGGATCAGTTCCCGGGCTACCCGGACCTCGTTGATCTCGGCCAATTCGTAGAGAAGGCGGGCATAGACCAGCAAGATCAGAGGTATGGTGTCGGCTTCGGGGTCCTTACCGGCCAGCCAAAAAATCTGCGGAGTTACCTGATTCTCGGGAAAGAAATCGACGCGGACCGTGGCCTTGTGGATACCCCGATCCTGGCGAAACCGCTCCAATAGCCGCTTTAGCATAAGTTCGCCAGCTTATTTCGGACGGCGTAGCTCTCGCTTCTCGACCCGGAAGCCTCCGGTCCCGCTGGCCGGCGGCTGCCCTGATGAGCCTATCGGCCAGCCTGGGTGAAGCTCCCGAAATGATTAAGTAAAAACACTCAGACTTGTTTACCATATCCAATGACGGCCGGAAAGTCAATATCTTCCCGGCCCGGCGAGCTCTGAGGCCGGGAAATTTACCGGTTTACATAGCCTTCAAGATATTTTATAAATAATTGATTATGTGCAAGAAGAGGAGGAGGCGTTGAGTCTCGGAGAACCGGCGTTGCCCAAAGGGGTGCCGAATTGCCTCAAGAAAAGGCAGCTTCTGAATGACGAGGGATTAAGCCCCGCCTTGTGCCGGGATTATGGCGCCAGGTTCCTGGAAATGGGCTGGTGGGAAGACGCCCTGGAATTCTTTCAAAGGGGACAGGTCACGGAAGGCCTGGCCCAGCTTATGGCCGACTGCCTGGAGTCGGGCGACGCCTTCCTGTTGGCCCGGCTCGGCAAACATGAACCGGAGGTTTGGCGTCAGGTGGCCGAACGGGCTCTGGTCCTGGGTAAGCTCCATTTCGCCCGGCGGGCCTTCGAGGCCGCCGGCGATACCGATAAAACCGCCATGGTCGCCGGACTCATAGCCGGCCAGGCCACGGCCGCCGACCAGTAAGTATGTCAGCTCTGGAATACTACCGCATCCTCGGGGTGACGCCTACCAGTCCGCTGGAAGAGATCCGGCGGCGCTACCGCGTGCTGGCCCGGCAGTGCCACCCCGACCTGAACCCCGATGATCCGGAGGCTCCGGGCCGCTTCCGGCTGATCGTGGAAGCCTTTGAGGCCATTCAGGCGGCCAAGGCCAGGACCAAGGCCAAGGCTCGGCGGAGCCAGGCCGGCAATTACCGGCGGCCCCGTTTTACCGGCAAAGAAGACGTCTTCGAAGAATTTTTTGGCATCTACCAGGAAGGCCCGCCCCTGTCGCGTTCGGCGGGCTCCAACTTCCGCTACGACCTGGAAATTTCCTTTATGGCGGCCATGAAGGGCATGGGGACCGTCATTGCGGTAGACCATCAGCCGCCGTGCCACTCCTGCCGGGGCACCGGGTTGGCCGCGGGGGCCCAGCATGCCACCTGCCCGGAGTGCGAGGGCCGGGGGCTCCGGTTCGGAGGGCCCGGCCTCCTGCGGTTCGGCCCCGTCTGCGAGCGCTGCCGAGGTCTGGGCAAGATCGTGGCCCATCCTTGCCGGCACTGCGCCGGCACCGGGTCATGCCGGCATCAGCGGGAATACCACCTGCGGATTCCCCCGGGCACCCGGGACGGCGAGCGCCTCTGTTTTGAGGGCGAGGGCGGCGCCGGCTTCCAGGATGGCCCGCCGGGGAACCTGGAAGTGGTCATCCATGTGGCCCCACATGATTTCTTCGCCCGGGTGGGCAACGATATTCACTACAAAGTCGAGGTCTCCTTTGCCGAGGCCGCCCTGGGCGGCGCCATCCGGATTCCCACCCTGGACGGCTTTCAGACCGTCAACCTGCCCCAGGGCACGCAGAGCGGCTGGACGTTCAAGTTTCCCGGGGCCGGGGTGCCCGGGGGACTCCACCAGCCGCCGGGCGATCAGGTGAACGAGGTCATCGTCACCACCCCGCAAAACCTCAGTTTCCAGCAGCGCTCGCTCCTGAGGGAGTTGGACCGCCTGGAGCCGGGGCCGTTGGACCGGGCCGGCCATGAATAACTTCTCCCATCTGGATGAGCACGGGCGGATGCACATGGTGGACGTCGGGGACAAGCCCGAGACCGTGCGCCGGGCTACGGCTGCCTGCCGGGTCGTGGTGGGTCCGAAGGTATATCCGCGGCTCATGGCCGGGCAACTCCCCAAAGGGGAAGTTTGGGCTGCGGCGAGGCTGGCCGGTATCATGGCCGCCAA
>JBAZKX010000486.1:0-2677 GCA_041650575.1 Desulfobaccales bacterium | reverse complement strand
GGCCGCAGTATTGTTTGGCCGACTCCGGGGTTAAGAGGCCGTATTTGCCCGCGGCCATGGCGGAGCAGCCGGTGGTCAGGACGATGACGTCGTTTTTCAGCAGCTCCTTGATCATGGTGAGATGAGAGCTGTCGTGGGTGGTGCGGCAGTTGTTGCAGCCCACCACGCCGGCCACGCCCCGCACCCGGCCGCCGATGATGTTATCGTTCAGGGTGTAGTAGGAGCCCCGGATGGAGCCGCCCAGCAGGTACTGGATGGTCTCGTAGGAGAAACCCACCACCGTCGGAGTCTTGGAGGAGGGGATCATCACCGGCGCTTTGCGGTTCGGGAAGTTGTCGATGGCCTCCCGGAGCACCTGGCGAGCCACGTCCAGGGCGTGATGCTCATCAAAGGCGATGTGCATGGTGGCCCCTTCCATCATGGCCCGGTCGTCGGTGGTGATCAGCTTGGTATGGTAGCATTTGGCCACGTTGGCCAGGGCCTGCATTTCGCACTGCACGTCCACCACCATGGCGTCCACCGCGCCGGTGATGATGGCCATTTCCTGCTGCAGGTAATTACCGGCCACAGGGATGCCGTGGCGCATGAGGATCTCGTTGGCCGAGCAGCACATGCCGGCGAGCTGGATGCCCTTGGCGCCCTTGTTCTGGGCGTACTGGATCATCTCCGGTTCCTGGGAGGCCACAAACAGCATCTCGGGCAGCAGCGGCTCATGGCCGTGCATAACCACGTTGACATAGTCTTCTTTGAGGACGCCCAGGTTGATCTCGCCGGCGATGGGCACCGGCATCCCGAACAGGATGTCCTGGAGGTCGGTGGAGATCATGGAGCCGCCCCAGCCGTCGGCCAGGGCGCAGCGGGAGGACTGCTTGATGAGGTTATGGTATTCCTGGTCAACGCCCATGTGGGTGCGGTGCATCAGTTCCACCACCTCGATGTCCACGCCCCGGGGCACGATGCCCAGCTTGCGCCAGATCTCCTGGCGCTTCTTGGGGGCCCGGCGCACATAGTTGATCTCGCCGTCCTGCTGGCCGAACTCCGCCAGCACCTTGGGACCCAGGTCTTGGGCAATGGCTTCGGGGGTGCGGGGTTTGGCGTCGTCGCCTTCACCCTCGGTGATGGCTACGTCCCAATCCCGGGCTACCCGTTTGAGCTTGGCCACGTCCTTGATCTTGTAGCCCTGGGCCTTGCCGTTGGCCACTTCGATGAACAGCTTGGCCACGCCCCGGGCATGGTCGCTGTGGGCCGCGGTGCCGGCGGCCACCATGCGGGCAAAATTCCGGGCCACGATGGTCTCGGCGGTGGCGCCGCACAGACCCATGCGCTGCTTCTTCTCGCCCTCGGTCTCCCCTTCCTTCTTCTTGGGGGGCGGCACCCGGCAGGGACCCTGGGCGCAGATGCGGCAGCAGGCCCCCTCGGCGCCGATGGGACAAGGCTTCATGGTCTTGGCCCGATCAAAAATGGTCTCAACGCCCTCGGCCGCGGCCTTCTTGAGCAATTCCTGCGTCGCAGGGTCCACGGATAGTTTTTCCAAGTCTAACTCAGCCATTTTAAGCTCCTTATTTCAACAAGTTAACTATGCCACTAGAAAACACCCTCTCTGTACCCTTATTATCATCTATACATGATCACGTCAAGATAAAAGCGCGGGTAAGCCAGTCAAAAAAATGCTGGAAACGATACGGAAACTTCAGAAATGCACCAAACCTTGGGCAGGGGCCGGCAGCGCGGCGCCGGCGGGAGAAATTTCCCGGTAGGCCGGCCAGGATTCAAGGATTGAGAAAGCCTCGCGCCTCCTGGGCTAAATGTCCTTCATCTTCCAGAATGGCTTTGAGCTGCTTCCGGGCCCGGTGCAGCCGGATCTTGACGTTTTCCACCGAAAGACCCAAAAAGTCGGCGGCCTCCCGGTAGCTGGCCTGTTTGATGTCGCAGAGCTCCAACACCTGGCGCAGGGGGTCCGGCAGGCGGCTGACCAGGTCCTGGACCCACAGGCTCACCTGATATTGCTCCATCTGCTGCTCCAGGGAGAATTCTCCGGCCAACTCCCCGGCCGGGTTAGCCTCGAGGGAGAGGGGCCTCCGTTTGGCGCGGCGGAAATGGTCCTGGCAGAGGTTGGCGGCAATCCGATAAATCCAGGAGGATAATTTTGTCTCATCTCTGACGGCGTCCATTTTTTGGAGAACCCGGAAAAAGGTCTCCTGCACCAGGTCATCGGCGACCCAGGGGTTTTTCACCGCGCCCAGGATAAAGCTCCGGACGCGGTCAAAATATTGGTCATAGACCTCGTAAAAGTCCAAGCGCCGATCTCCTCAAGGCTCTTCACAACACGGCCGCCCGGAATTCTCCAAGGCCCCGAACACGTCTTGCTCCTCGAGGCCCATGGTTTTCCTCACATGATTGCCCATCAACATACTGATGCTGTTTTTGATCTTATTGGCGATCTCCACGGCCTGAATAATCTCGGCCGGATCGAGGCCCAGCTTTTCGGCTTGCTGGTAGTAATAATTGAAACACGGCATGCAGTTGACAGCCGTGGAAACCCCCAGGCTCACCAGCATTTCGGTCTTCTTATCCATGGGTCATCTCCTTGAAAGGTGTCATGGTGGTAAGACGGTTGGGCATGAAAAGGGTTGCAGCGGATTTTCCTAAAACCCGCTGGCAGGCGATGAGGAAGTGC
>JBAZKX010000485.1:0-2679 GCA_041650575.1 Desulfobaccales bacterium | reverse complement strand
CGGACCATCGCCTGCCAGAGTCAGGTGAAAATCCACCCCTTGCTCCGCCAGGAGTCGGCACGCGTCCAGAAGCAACGGAAAGCCTTTTTTCCGCACGAACCGTCCGACAGCCAGCAAGCGATAGGGGGGAGAAACCGGGATTGCTTGCCTCTGAGCCTTTTCCAGCGGCGCGCCGGGATAAATATTCACCAACTTCCCGGCGGTCTGGGGAAACAAAGCGGTCAGATACCTCAGGTTGGAGCGGTTTTCGGTGCGGATAAACGCGGCGGCGGAGAGTTTCTCCAGGAGTGCCCCATCCGGAGGATAAATGTCTTGGGCGTGGGCGCAGAAACTAAAGGGGATGCCACTCAGGCGGGAAGCCACCCAGGCCGCGGTAGCCGGGCCGTCGGCCCAGGGGGCGTGGATATGGTCGATGCCGTCGGCCGTCATGATCCCGGCCAGGTGCACCCCGGTAAGACAGGTCCACAGGGCCTCGCCGGCAGTCTCCAGGCTGCGCCAGCGCCGGAACGCCACGGTTTGCAAAAACTTGCGCGCCCCCGGTCCCCAGGCCCGGTTCAGGCGTGCCAGGTCCGGAATCAGGACCCCCAGGGCAGCTGTCCCCAGCCGGCGCACCGGCGCCAATACCTGGGTCATTCCGGCGATGGCGGAGGCCGGGCGGGGTCCGTAAAGGGCATACACTTTGACGTCCAGGCCCAGGCGCACCATGGTATTGACTTCGTCCAAGACAAACGTCTGAGAAGGCTCGGGAAACCAAAGGAGGATGTATGCCACCCGCAACTTCGGCTTCATCAGACCCTCGCCTGAGCCAGGAGACGGTCCAAGACCTCCTCGTGAAGACGGGTCATGGTCTCCAGGGAAAAGTCTCGCAGCGCCCGTTCCCGTCCGGCGCGGCCCATGTCCTGGCAGGCCTGGGGATTTTCCAGAAGCTGTCCCATGGCCGCGGCCAGGGCTGGGGCGTCCCCCGGAGGCACCAGCCAGCCGGTACGGCCCGGCACCACCAGCTCGGGCAGCCCTCCCACCTGGGTGGCCACCACCGGTAATCCTGCCGACATAGCCTCCAAGACCACATTGGGCAAAGCCTCGTAACGGGAGCTCAAGACCAGCAGGCAGGCCTGATGCAAAAAAGTCCGGATGTCGGGCTGTCCCGGCCAAAACCGGACCCGGTCCGGGGCCGGGCTTCGCCGCACCTGTTCCTGGATGGCTTGCCGCCGGGGACCGTCCCCCACCAGCCATAATTCGGCCTCGGGGAATGCCGCGGATAACTGGCTAAAGGCCGCGATCAGGGTATCGTGGTCTTTATCCGACACCAGGCGCGCCAACGACAAGATCACCGGGGGATTTGACCGCGGCCCTGCTGGGCCGGGGCAATAAAATTCCGTGTCCACCCCGTTAAGGATCACCGTTACTTTTGCAGGCGGAATCCCACAGCCTTGAGTTAACTCCGTCTTTATTTCTACCGCGTTGCACAACAGGTGATCCATCCAGGGCCACAGCCAGCGTTCGTACTGGCGCCGGGGGGCCCCGCCGCCCCGGCAGTTGCCCACAATCACGGGTATCCGGGCCAGGCGGCCCAGGATGCGGCCCCAAATGTTGGGCACCACGGTCAGAAGCATCAGCAGGTCCGGCGGCTGGCGCCGCAATCGGCGCCAGAGATTTATAAGGGCCTGGGGTCCAACCTGTGCTTGCCGGGAAAGCCTCACTAGCGGGATGCCCCAATCCCGGGCCAGCGGGACCAAGTCCTCCCCTGACGCCATCAGCCAGACTTCCGCCCGGAACCTGGCGGGGTCCAGACGGCGGACCAGCTCCAGAGTCTGGCGCTGGGTGCCGCCTACTTTCAAGTCTTGGAGGAGAAAAACGAGCCGAACCAGGCGCGCCCTTCCGGAAGGAGTTGATGGCGGCCCTACCCGAGAAAGCCCCTGATCCCCGACTCCCAGCCCCTGGGTCCTGGCCATCAATACCCCATAAGGCCGCAGCAACGGGAACAGACGGGCATCAGCCCCTCGGTGGCCAGGCTGTGGCGGAACTTGCGATAAGCCGGGGAGTTCCACAGTTCGGTGATGGTGGCCTCTTTGATGTTCCCCACCACGTAGTCGTGGTAATCCCGGCAGGGGGAGAGGTCGCCGTTGCTGTCGATTTCCACGGCCTGAAAGATGGAGATGCACTGACTAAAGCCGAAGTAGTTGCTATGGTCGGTATAATAGGCGCGCAGGTTGTCCGCCCCGGAAAGGGAGGGAATCATGGTGACCGCCGGCGCCGACAGGGCCTGGGACCGGGCCAGCACTTCCTGGAGTTGGCGGTCCAACTCCTGGTAATCATCGGGCCGCCAGCCCCCCACCCAGCCCCGGGGCAGGATGGGCTTAAAACCGAAGCGCCGGGCAAAATCCGCTTCATGGGCCGCACAGCGTTCCTCATTGATCCACCAGGACAGGTAAAAGACAAAGAGGTCCACCTTATCCCGGAAGGCCTCGTAAATATCCACCAGGTGCCGGAAATTGGCCTGGGAGATGGTGGTCAGGGAGGCCACCAGGGGCAGAGTGCTGCCCCGGGTCCGCCTGGCCTCACCCACCGCGGTCAGGGCCGCCTGGATATCCGCGAAGTTATCCGCGCTCCCTAGTCCCGGCCGGGCCTGGTTGTGCAGGGCGGCATCAGGGCCGTCGATGGAGAGCTGCAGGAGAAACA
>JBAZKX010000484.1:0-2688 GCA_041650575.1 Desulfobaccales bacterium | reverse complement strand
CATAACCCAGGCGTTGCGCCACCAGCCGGCCGAAACGCTCCTGGTCGGCCACCGGAAAATGGCGCCGCACCACCTCGCTTGAAGGCTGCCGGCCGCTGGCGCCTATCGCCTCCAGAATCGCCACCAGGGCCTCCCGGACTTGCGCCAACAGCGGCGCCAGCTCCGCCGCGGTCTCGCCCGGCTCAAAGAGGTCCAGGTGGGCGTCATACGGCTCCCTGGCATAACCCAGGGCCTGGGCCTCTTCCCGCTTCAGGCCGACGATGCGGGTTAAAAACTGCTTAAAAGTCGCCCAATCGTTGTCGGGCCGCGCCTGTTCCCAGGCCGTCTCCCCTTCTGCGGTGGCCTTGGCCAGGGCCACGGCCAGGTCTTCGGGGATCTTGAGGGCCCGGTCGTAATCCCGCCGCCATTCCCGGACGTTCACCGCGGCCGTGCTGTTCGGGTCCCGCACCAACCCGGCCCCCTCCACCCGGGCCAAATGTTCCCCCACCCGGGGGTCGGTGGCCCGGCTGTGCATCCACTTGGCCAGCATGGCGAACTGGTTGTGGCGGTGCGGATGGCCTTTGATCGGGATATGGGTGCGCTGGTCCCAGCCCAGCAACTGCCCCATGGACTCATAGTAGGCGGTCTCCCGGCTGTGCTGCGCCAGCCACTCATAGGCTGCTTCCGGCGTCATGAAAAACTCTCTCCTCACGGCCTTTAAGGCTGCCCGGCAAGTTCGAGGCCCTGGAAAAATCCCGAGGGCTCGCCCGCCAAAAGATCTCGCCCTGTGGCGCGTGCTGTTGAATGTTTCGGATTCCCGCCGATAACTCTTTAATAACGCCGGGTCGCAGGCTGTGGCGCCGCAAGTGCTAAAGAGAACCGGCCAAGCTATCCGGCCCGCTCCAGCAGCCAGGCCACCCAGGTGTAGCTTTTCTCCGGGGGGAGTTCAATGACCCACTCATCCCGGGTCAGGCGCCGGCGCCTCAGCCAACCCGCCGCCGCATAGCGGTCCTTAAGTTCGTCCTCCTGGGTATCCTTGAAGCCCGACAGGATCAGCCGGGCGCCGGGCGCGGCCAGCCGGGTGAGTTCCGCCACCTTGTCCATCTGGACCGCCCAGGACAGGTTCGCCACGATCACCCCGAAAGGCCCCTTTAAGCATTCCGTGGAACCCCGGACCAGCCGCACCGACCCTGCCAGGCCGTTGGCCCGGGCGTTGTCCCGGGTGGTGGCCACCGCCTGCCAGGCAAGATCCACCCCTACCCCGGTTGCTGCCCCCGCGGCCACTCCGGCCAGGAGCAGCACCCCCGAACCGCAGCCCACGTCCAACAGGTTCCCGCCGGGCGCGGCGGCCAGGGTGTCAGCCAGCAGGTTCAGGCACAGTCCGGTGGTGTAATGGCCCGGGGGAAAGACCGAGCCCGCGGCCAGCACCAGCACCCGTTCTCCCGGCCGCGGCCGGTGCGGCCGCCAGCGGGATCGCAACGTCAACTCAGACGACAACCGGTAAAACATGGCGAGGCGATGCCCCCTTCCCAGCGCCGGTCAATATCCCCGGCCTAGATCATAGACGGCCCCGCCCCTAACTGTCAAGGCAGGCCACAGCCGGAAAATCGCCTTGCCCCTATTGCCTCCGGTGTTGACCCCGACTATCTTTTTAGATAAGAATAGGTGGCGGTTAATCTTTTAGCCGCCGGGGTTGGGCTTTAAAACCCGGCTCGTGCGCCAAATTATATGGAAAAGATTCCCTTGACCCGGGCCGGATATGAGAAACTCACTCGAGAACTCGAATTTCTCAGCCGGGTGGAACGCCCCCAGGTGGTGCAACAGATCCTGGAGGCGGCCCAGGAAGGCGGCGTGGAGAAAAATCCCGATTTCCAATCCGCCCTGGCCCATCGGCAGCGCCTGGAGCGCCGCATCAAGCAGCTTCAGCAGATCCTGGCCAACGCCGAGGTGCTGGTGGGGAGTAATCTGTCGCCTCGCAAGGTCAGGTTTAACTCCCGGGTCAAAATCCTCAACCTGGCCACCGGCCAGGAACTGGAGTTTAAGATGGTTGGGCCCCTGGAGGCCGACGCCAACGCCGGCCGGCTCTCCATTGCCTCGCCCCTGGGCAAGGCCCTGTTGGGCCGCGCCAAAGGCGACAAGGTCCAGGTCATGACCCCCCGGGGAGCCAGATCGTACCAGATCCTGGAAATCCAGATGGACAAAGTATGAACCACTCCCACGTCCACCAACACCGGTTCGAGAGCAGCCAACACCGTCTGGCGCTGGCCTTCTGGACCCAACTGGCCTTTTTCGCGGTGGAACTGGTGGGCGGCATCCTCAGCAACAGCCTGGCCCTGTTGGCCGACGCCGGGCACATGTTCAGTGACGTGGGCGCACTGGGCTTGAGCCTGCTGGCGTTGCAGTGGGCGGCCAAGCCCGCCACTTCCCGGAAGACTTACGGCTATCACCGCCTGGAAATCCTGGTGGCCCTGGTCAACGGCCTGGCCCTCTGGGCCATGGCCGGCTACATCTTTTATGAAGCCGCCACCCGCCTCTTCCGGCCGCCGGCCATCAGCAGCACCCCCCTCATCATTATCGCCAGTCTGGGCCTACTGGTTAATCTCCTGGGAATGTATATCTTATTACCGGCGCGGACCCATAGCATTAACCTGCGGTCCGCGTTTATCCACCTGTTGTCCGATTCCTTCGGGTCCCTGGCGACGGTGGTGG
>JBAZKX010000483.1:0-2688 GCA_041650575.1 Desulfobaccales bacterium | reverse complement strand
GCTGTCCCCGACCATCTTTATCAGTTCGTCAACCTGCTCCTGCGGGAACTGGCTCCGTATGGCCTCGAATTCTCTTTTTTCAAACTCACCCTTGAGTTTTCCGATGGCCGAGTAGTACGCCTGCTCACCCTTGCCTCCGGCCTTAAAGGCGGCTTCGGACGTGGCAAAGCGGCCTCGGCGCTCCGCGGTATACATTTCCTCCTGCTTGGCCCTGTCCACTCTTGCGTTGCGAAGTGCGGCGCGGAACTTCTCCACCGGGTCTTGAGGCGGTTCCGGTGCTTTACCCGCAGGCGGCGCAACCGGGGGTTCTGGCGGCTTGGCTGGGGGTATTACTTCTCCCGGCTGGGCTTCCACCCCGTTTTCCGCAGCGTTCCGTAGATGTACGCCAGGCCCCGGTCCTTGGATAGACCCAACTTCTTGACTTGGCGTTTCAATTTGGCTTCCAGTTTTTTGGGCATATTCCATCCTTGCGATTTTGGCTTCGTTGGCTTTTATCTGGGCTTCTTTGGAGGCGATTAAATCAATCTTGCTCTGGAAAAAAGGGTACTCTGCCAGCACTTCTGGGGGGATAGTTTTCCCCTCGTTGATGGCTTTTTCAACCGCATTAATATGGGCGTTGCTTGCCGGCAAGTATTTGTTGTGGGCCTTTTTATATTCCCGGTTGGCCTTATTAAATTCTTTCACCTGAGCATCGTATTTGGCTACATCCTCCGGCTTGGCCCCGGCCCTGCCCTGCGAACCGAAGTATCTGGACTCCGGTGATGGCCGGGAAAGCGTAACAGGTTTTGGTTCCGGGGGAACTCCGGCCTCCGCCTTGGTCATCTGCCAAGGTTCCTTCGGCATCTCCACCGGGGTCTCAAGGGGGGCCTGCGGGGGTTGCCAAGAATCTAGATATTGAACCGCCTTCGCTTTTGAGGGGAAAGTTTTTATGTCTCTGGCTATCGCGCCCACCCGTACCCCGGCTTCCCATTCGTCTCCGGGGTTGCCTTGGGTTCCCGGGGGCAGTATTTCAAAAGTGGTGTTCGGCACCCCGCCGCGTTCCCAAACCTGGTCTTTGTATACAAATTTCTTTTCTCCCGGGGCCAAAACGGCCGGGGCCTCCCCAACCGCAGGAGCCGCCAGCGGTTCAGCGTTGACCGCCACCGCAGGGACCGAGGCCTCGGCCATGGGAACGCCTCCGGCCGGGGCCGGGACAGCGCCTTGGGGCTTTAAAGCCGGGACTCCGGGGGCCTCAAGTGGCGTTTCTATGGGGGCAACGGGGGCTTCCGCGGCCACGGCCGGCACATTGGGGGTCTCGCCGGCAGGCCCAAACCCCTTCTGTGCGGCTTTTCTCAGGGCCACGAACTCCGGGACTCCCGGCTCGGCCCCGCCCTTGGCCACGCCCTGCTCAACGGCCCTTGTCATGCCCTCGTCTGCCATGCGGATGGCCTGAGCGCGGGGTACACCCTTGGAGACCAAGCCCTCAGATATGGCCTTCCGCGCCGCGGCAACGGCCCCTGGGAGCGTTTTGTTGGCGATATACCACCCGATGCCCTGCGCGGCTACGGATATTGCCGCCGGGTAAAGCACGATTCCCTTAAAATTCTCAACCGTGAAATCCTCAAGGGCCTTGTTTTCTTCCGGGGATACCGGCATCCCGGCGCCGACCTTCTGGGCGGCCGCACCCAACTGCTCCAACCCCTCCAAAGGATTCTTGTAAATTAATTCCTTCATTCTCTCCGCCGGGAGGGATTCGATGGGGACGTTTTGAAGTTGCTGTGGCGTAAACTCCGCGCCCTGCTGCGGGGGTTGAATAAAGGCGGCCTTGATTTGATTTACGATGTCCGGGATGGCGGAGCGAACCTCGTCTGAAATGGTGGGCTTTACTCCAAGAAACTCGTTGGCGGTAGCGGGGGATGTGCCTAAAAATTTATCTGCGGATTGCTGTTCGGGTTGGGCCGTGATGCCAAGGAAGTCGTCCGCCGACTGTTGAGGCTTTTTAATCCCAAGGAAGTCGTCGGCGGATTGCATGAAGATATTTTACCTCATGCCAAAGGATTCGGCAAGTATCTTCTTTGCCTCCACGGCATTGAGTTTGCCGGCGTTGAAAGCGGCCCTGACTTCCTCGGCTGATTTAAACTGAGGGGTGGGTTGGGCCGCAGGTTGCGCAGCAGGCGCGGGGGCCGGAGCAGGTTGCTGACCAGAGCCGGGAGATCCCGGGACCGGGTTGGGGCGGTTATACATTAAAGCGGCGTTCTGCGCGGCGGCCGGGGGCGGCGGTTGTCCACCGGGCGCGGCGTTGCTTAAATCCCCTACAGGATGGGGAATCTGGGCCTTGGACAGCGGGACCTTGCGGACCTGCCATACGGAGTTACCCTGCTCGTCCTCGGTCTTATACCACTGACCGAAGGACACGGCGCCGCCCTTTATAGCCTCGGCCTGGTCCTTGGTCTTGGCCACCAGGTTCCCGTTGGCATCGTAAAATTCGAGCATCCCGTTGGGGTTCGGGCCGGAGCGGTCCCGGGTGGCCGAAGCCATACGAGCCATATCCCCGAAGCCCATGGCATCCTTGGGTACCGGGCGCATCGTGCCCTTATCGTTCCAGGCGTAGATGTCACCCTTTTTGACGAGGGTTATCGTGCCGCCGCCTTCCTTGCTTGAGGCAAGGCTGGCGTCTCCGCCCTTCCAAAAATGGACGTTCTTGACCGG
>JBAZKX010000482.1:0-2694 GCA_041650575.1 Desulfobaccales bacterium | reverse complement strand
CCTCCTTTCCGGCCATATTATTGGGATTGGCATAGGAGAACAGGGAAATCGGGGCGACCACAGCCACCTGTCCTGCCCTTTCTCACCAAAGGCTTCAGACAATTCTCAAAAAACCCTGATCTCCTTTCCAAGGGTCTACTGGATGATAACTTTCACCTGGTAATGCTCTGCGGCCTTGGCTCTTCCTTCCCAGGGGCGAAAATAATCCAGACTAAGATTGGATTCGCCAGTCTCCTTGGCTTTCAGCCTCCAAATCTTAAAAACCGGACCACCAACCCTGGCCTTTTCAGCCAGGGGCCTAGTTTCAGTTTTCACCACCTCAAAGTATTTCCCGTCAAGCCGGTCGAATTCCCAGGTGTAGCCCGTACCTCCCTGCTCTTGCAGGGAAAGCTCGATAATAGCCCCTGATTTTACCTGAATCTCTTTGCCATTGTCCTTCTTTTGCAAAACCGTCACTTCTGAGCCTGCCCACATGGGGGTTGCGACGAGAAGGATGTTGAGGAAAGAAACCGCCATAATCCATAGTTTTCTCAATCGGCACTTCCTTATGATCCATGCCCCGGTAAGTAATCAACCGGGTAGAAAATTATTGTTTCTGATTCTCCCCTTTAGGTTTGGGGTAGGGTAGCCCTTTGGCGCTCCCCAAAAATGAGACCTCTACACCCTTTTCCGGTTAACAACGTGATACTGCTACTTTTTGTCACTGGGGCGGCCCAAAGGGAAGTAGATCATGCCTTCCCCGGCCAGCGATCCGCCCTGGACGATATGATCATCCGCCTGATGAACCGGTGGGGATACGGGCGCCCCGGCACAGCCCGCCAGGAACCAGGCCAGGGCGACGGTCAGCGCAAATTTTACCGGGCTCGAAGTCGCCAACCAACCCTCCTCAATGCGGTGGCCGAGATCAGGGAACGCGGTCACCCAAATTCTAAAATAACGATTTACCCTAATTATGGCCGGTTTTCAGTCCCTGGTAAGGGCCGAATCCGAGAATTAAGAACCAGGCGATGAATCACCAAGATATTGGCTACTCCAGGGGAGTAAAATCCGAATGAGGAAACCCGCCCAAAGCAATCCCAAATAATAAGAGATGATCACGTCGCTTGGCCAGTGCGCGCCCAACGCGACCCGGGCCGCCCAGCCAAGCAGGAGAAGAGTACCGCAGGTGATCAACAGGAGGCCGCGCGCCAAACCGGAAGTCTTTTCCATGGCCAGAACTGCCAGAAAGCCAAAAGTGGCAGCATACCTGAGCGCAAAAAGGGAAGGGAAGCTATAACCCGAGAAAGGCCGAAACACGTGAACCAGATCGGGGGAAGGCCGCGGCCGGGCAACCACAGGGCCGAGCCAATTTCCCAGGACCCACATACCCACAAAGCTGACGATGGAGAGGAACGCACCGCGCCATCCAGCCATGACCCAGGAAAGGGCGGGGATCACTGCCAGGATAAGAAGAATCCAGGGGTATTCGGCCGTGCGGGAGACCCAGACGGCCCACTTCAGGTGTTGCCGGACCACGGACTGCACCCACTTTTCCAGGGCTAGGTCTCCGGGGAAATGGGCATAATATTTCGCGGCCAGGGCAGCTAAGACGGCAATAATGCCTAACCCTGCCCAAAGGGCATAAGACGTACGCAAGGTCCCTGCTCTCCTTGATAAATCGACCTGTCCCCTCAAGTTGGTCTTAACAGATCCCGTTCATGATGCCGGGGTAACCCCGCGCCTCAGGTCTCTTTCCAGGTCTTGCGGCTCAGCTCGATCTTTTTGCGCACCGTGCCCCAGGCGGATTTGGTCAGGAAGGACTCCCGGTAGCGCGTCACCATCCGGGTGAACATCTCCCAGGGCACGGCAAAGGTGATTTCATCGGGCTTCAAAAACCGCCGGTCCGACGGGTCCCAGCCCCCCAGCACCGCCTTCAATTGCCCCCGCTCCAGGTATTTCAGCGGCCAGGCCACGAGGTTGCCGCAGCCAGCCCCAAACGGCGACATCACCGCCTCAAAGTCATTGGTGACAAAGGTGGCTAACTGGTTGAGGCCGGCGATTACTTCGCCCCGGCCGAAAAAGATCACCACCTCCGGGGTCTCTTCCGGTTCGAACTGGCTCAGGGCCTTGAACACGCAGAATTGAGCCGGCGCCGGCCGGGGGTCCAGGGTCTCAAAGAACCGGCGCACCGCGGCGGGAGAATCCAGGTAGCACTCCCCTTCCAGGACGTTGGGGATACCGGTGGACACGTAGCGGACGATGTATTCCAATTGGGGCTTCAGAAAACCCAGATAAAAAGCCCCGCCCAGGCAGCCGAACCGGGCCTGGTCGAAGTAGGCTGGCTTCCCCAGCTTCCGGGCCCGCCAAATCATGCCGACGACGCAGGAGAAGTTCTCAAAGGTCGCAGCCCAATCCACCTCGCCCCGGGCCTCCATATCCACGTCGGGCAAGACCGCGCTCTGGGGAGAGAACCCCGCGGCCGGCTCCACCGGTGTATAAAACATGCCCAGGGGCTCTTCGCCCAGGCCCAGGATGTCCAGGAACCCCGGCACTTCCGCCTGGATATCGGCTAATTGCACCATATTGCCACCTCTCATCGTCAAATGGTCCTACAATGCTGAGATGCAGGGGCCGACCTGGATGTCGGCCCTCGATGAGGGCGGCACTTGCATTCGCCCCCAGAGCAAAATCTCTTCCCTTCGGGAAGGTGAATAA
>JBAZKX010000481.1:0-2695 GCA_041650575.1 Desulfobaccales bacterium | reverse complement strand
ATATTTCATAAGGAGGCAGACGTTGGAAATTACGGCGGAACTGGTAAAAACTCTGCGCAACAAGACCAACGCGGGGATGATGGATTGCAAAAAAGCTTTGAAGGAAACCGGCGGCGATCTGGAGGCCGCGGTGGCCTATCTGCGCCAGAAGGGCCTGGCGGTGGCCGCCAAGCGGGCCGACCGGGAGACCGCGGAAGGCGCCATCTGGGCCTATATCGCCCCGGATCACAAATCCGGCCTGCTGCTGGAAGTCAACTGCGAGACGGATTTTGTGGCCAAGACCCCGGCCTTCATCGACCTGGGCACCAAGATCACGGAGCATCTGGCCGCGGTGGCCCTGGAGACCGTGGAGGACTTGCTGGGCCAACCCTGTCCTCATGCGCCCAACATTACTGTGACCGATTACCTCAATGAAGTGATCGCCAAGACCGGTGAGTCCATCCGCATCCGGCACTTCACCCGGTACCAGGGCGATTTGGTGGTGTCCTACATCCACCACGGCGGCAAGCTCGGGGTCATGCTCGAGCTGAGCGGCGACGCCTCCCCCGAGGCCCAGGCGGCGGCCAAGGACCTGGCCATGCAGGTGGCTGCCAACTCGCCTTTGGCCGTGGGCCGGGAAGAGATCGCCCCCGACCTGATCGCCAAAGAAAAGGCCATTTATGAGGCCCAGGCCAAAGATAGCGGCAAGCCCGAAAAGATTATCGAGAAGATGGTGGTGGGCCGTCTGGAGAAATTCTATAAGGAAGTCTGCCTGGTGGAACAGCCCTTCGTGAAAAACCCGGACATCACCGCGACCCAATTCCTCAAGGAAGTGGGGGCCCGGTTGGGAGGCAAAGACCTCAAGGTGAAGCGCTTCACCCGCTACCAGGTGGGAGCTTAAAGCGAGGGCCGCATGGCGCCGGAGACAGCTAAGTACCGCCGGATTCTCCTCAAGGTGAGCGGCGAGACCCTGGCCGGAACGAAGAAATTCGGCCTGGACCCGGCCACCTTGAGAGCCATTGCGCTGGAGATCAAGGGCGTGGCGGACCTGCACGTGGAAGTGGGCGTCGTGGTCGGCGGCGGCAACATCTTCCGGGGCCTGGAGGCCAGCGCCCAGGGGATCGACCGGGCCGTGGCCGACAACATGGGGATGCTGGCCACGGTCATCAACGCCCTGGCCCTCCAGGACGCGCTGGAAAAAGTAGGGGTGCCCACCCGGGTCATGAGCGCCATCACCATGAACGAGGTGGCGGAACCCTATATCCGCCGCCGGGCCATGCGCCATCTGGAAAAAGGCCGGGTGGTGGTGTTCGGCGCGGGCACCGGCAGCCCGTATTTCACCACGGACACCGCCGCGGCCTTGCGGGCCACCGAGATCGGGTCCCAGGCCATCCTCAAGGGCACCAAAGTGGCGGGCATCTATGACCGGGACCCGGAAAAAGACGAACGGGCCCAGATGATCCCGCGCCTCACCTACTTCGAGGTTTTAGAAAAATCCTTGCGGGTCATGGACAGCACCGCGATCACCATGGCCATGGAACAGCAGATTCCGATCATCGTCTTCAAATTGTTGGAACAGGGAAATATGAAAAAAGTGGTGCTGGGGGAGACCATCGGCACCATCGTGGAGAAGCGCGGCGATGAAAGATGAGGTTCTCAAAGAAACCAGGCGCAAGATGGACAAAGTCCTGGAGGCCATGGCCCGGGACCTCTCCCGGGTCCGCACCGGCCGGGCTTCCGTAGCCCTGCTGGAAGGCATCAAGGTGGATTGTTACGGCACCACCATGCCCCTGGCCCAAGTGGCTTCCCTGGCGGCCCCGGAAAGCCGGCTGCTGACCATTCAACCCTGGGATACGTCCGTGATGGCCGATATCGAAAAGGCCATCCTCAAATCCGACCTGGGGTTGAATCCCGCCAACGACGGCAAGATCATCCGCCTGCCCATCCCGGCCCTCACCACCGAACGCCGGAAGGACTTGGTGAAGATGGTGAAAAAGATGGAGGAGGAGGCCAAGGTGGCCTTGCGCAACGTCCGGCGGGAGGCCAACGAGGACTTTAAGGAAATGAAGAAGGAAAAGCTCCTCGCCGAAGACGACGCCCATCGGGGCCAGGAAGAGGTCCAGAAGATCACGGATGATTATATTAGAAAAGCGGAAGGTCAAGGAGCGGAAAAAGAAAAGGAGATCATGTCCTTTTAAAGGGCCGGAGGCGAGCATTGACTGAACCTTTCATGCCTCTGGACCCCGGGAAACTCCCCCGACACGTCGCCATCATCATGGACGGCAACGGCCGTTGGGCCCAACGCCGCGGGTTGATGCGGGTGCGGGGCCACGTGGCCGGCGTGGAGTCGGTCCGGGCCGTGACCCGCCAGGCCCGCCGTCTGGGCATTTCTTACCTCACCCTGTTTGCCTTTTCCGAAGAAAACTGGCAACGCCCCGGCCTGGAGATCAGGGTTCTTATGGCCCTGCTGCGGCGTTACCTGCACCGGGAACTCTCGGAGATGCAGGAAAACCAGATTGCGCTGCGGGCCATCGGCGCGCTGTCGCAACTCCCCGAGACAGTGCAGCGGGACCTGGAGTCCACCATCGCTGCCACCGCCGCGGGCGCCCGCATGGTCCTGACCCTGGCTTTGAGCTACGGCGGGCGCAGCGAGATCGTCCAGGCGGTCAAGACCCTGGCCCTGGATGTCGCCGCGGGACGCCTCAAAGCCGAAGAC
>JBAZKX010000480.1:0-2698 GCA_041650575.1 Desulfobaccales bacterium | reverse complement strand
ACGATCCCCAGGTTGTGGGTGATGAACAGCACCGCCAGCCCCAATTCCGCCTTGAGGCGGGCCAGCAGAGCCAGAATCTGGGCCTGGATGGTCACGTCCAGGGCGGTGGTGGGCTCATCCGCGATGAGCAGTTCGGGGTCGCAGGCCAGGGCCATGGCCATGAGAGCCCGCTGCCGCAGGCCCCCCGAGAGCTGGTGCGGATACTGGCCCAGGCGGTGGACCGCATCGGGAAACCCCACCCGGGTCAGGGCCGCGCCGGCTTCCCGCCAGGCCTCCGGGTGGGACAGGCCCCGGTGCAGGCGCAGGGCCTCGGCCACCTGTTCGCCGACGGTCAGGACCGGATTGAGCGCGGTCATGGGCTCCTGAAAGACCATGGCGATGCGGTTGCCTCGAATCTGGCGCATCCGGCTGTCCGGCAAGCCCAGCAACTCCTCCCCCTGAAAGCGAATCTCGCCGGTGACCTCCGCCGGGGGCATCGGCAGCAGCCGCAGGATGGACATGGCGGTGACGGTCTTGCCGCAGCCCGATTCCCCCACCAGCCCCAGGGTCTCGCCGGGGGCCAGATCGAAGCTCACCCCGGCCACGGCCCTGACCCGGCCCCGCTCCGCGGCGAAGTTCACCTTGAGGTCCCGCACGCTTAAGAGCGGCGCGGCTTCAGGTCGAATGGCCGGGGCTTCCAGGGTAATGTCGGGCATCTGTTGCATAAGAGAAAACTCAGTCTAAACCATCTATCCTTTAGTTTTACGGATTGGCGGTAGCCGCAGGCTTTAGCCTGCGCAAGCTAACGCTTGCGGCTACGTTAAGGCTTTACCGTGATAACCGAAATCCCCCTTTTTCAAAGGGGGACTTAAGCTGCCGAGTCTATCTATCCGGACTAATTTCATGACCAGTTAATTATGATTCGGTTATGATTCGGACCACTAGCTTCCCGCTCCCTCTACCACCGCCCCTTCCGCCCGGGGCAGTCGGATGGTGAAGGTGGAGCCCCGGCCCGGGGTGCTGTCCACCAGGAGGGCGCCGCCGTGTTCCCGGATGATGCTCTGGCAGATGGCCAGCCCCAGCCCGGTCCCCTTCTCCTTGGTGGTAAAATAGGGCTGAAAAATATTGGCCGCCACCTCCGGGGACATGCCCTCGCCGGTGTCGGTGATGGCGATTTCCACCTGTTCGCCCTTTACCCGGCTGGTAATGGTGATCTCACCGCCCCGGGGCATGGCCTCCATGGCGTTCTTCACCAGATTGATGAGCACCTGGCGCACCTGCTTGGGGTCGAAGCTCACCAGGGGCAGTGTTCCCTCCTCCACCCGGCGCACCGTAATGTGGTGCTCTTCCAGGGTATCCTCAAACAGTTCCAGGACTTCGTGCAGTGCGACGCCGATCTGACCGGGGTGTCTTTCGGCCTGGGGCCGGCGGACAAAATCCCGCATCTCGGCCACCATGGCCTCCAGATTGCCCACCTCTTCGGCGATAATGCCGAGCTTCTGGCGGGCCTTGTCTTCCAGGGCCGGGAGCTTGAGGAGCTGCCGGGCGAACCCGCCGATGATGAGCAAGGGATTCTTGATTTCATGGGCGATATGGGTCACCGTGTTGCCCACCGCGGCCAGGCGTTCCGATTGCAGCACCCGGTCTTCCATCTCCTTGTACTCGGTTATGTCCCGAATCACGCCGGTGAAGTAGAGGTTGCCCCGAATTTCGGCCACGGAAAAGGAAATGCTCATGGGGAATTCGGTCCCGTCCCGGCGCATGGCATTGAGGCGCACATGCTTGCCGATCATCCGGGCCTCCCGGGTGGCCACGTAGCGCCGCACGTAGCTCCGGTGTTCTTCCCGGTAAGGTGGCGGAATGATGATTTTCAGGTCCTGGCCCAGGGCTTCCTGGCGGGAATAACCGAACATTACCTCGGCCCCGTGATTGTAGCCCACGATCACGTGGTCCTCATTGATGGTGACGATGGCGTCCGTGGCGCTGTTAATGATGCCGGTGTTGATTTCCTGCTTCTGGTGCAATTCCTGGAGTTGACAGACCAGCTCTTCCAGGAAGCGGGCGATGGGGCCGGTAATGAGTTTGGCCGCCTCCTCCGGGGAAAAATCGGGCAGCCCCGAGGTGAGAAACTGGCCGTCCAGGACCAGATCGAAGGCCTCCGGATGCAGCTCCGGCAGCGGGGTGACCTGAATACCGGCCGGGGTCTGGGGCCTGGGGCCGAACAACACGATGTCCACCGGCGGATAGCCTTCCAGGGAAAACGGCAGCACCACGGGGCGGCAGTTGAATTCCTGGCCGTCTAAAATGATGGCGATGCGGATGGTTTTAGGGGTGGCGCTCATCTCATGAGACCCGCTCAGGCCGTTTCCGGAGAAGCAATCGACCCGGCCTCCCGGGCGGTCTCTTCCAGAGGCAGTTGAAGGGTAAAGGTGGCCCCCCGCCCCGGCGGGCTGTCGGCGAAAATGCAGCCGCCATGCTCTTGCATGATACTCTGGCAGATGGCCAGCCCCAGGCCGGTCCCCTTTTCCTTGGTGGTGAAATAGGGTTGAAAAATATTGGTCGCGGCCTCGGGGGACAGGCCCGCGCCGGTGTCGGTGACGCTGATTTCCACCTTATCGCCCTTTACCCGGCTGGTTATGGTGATCTCCCCGCCCCCGGGCATGGCCTCCAGGGCATTTTTAAACAGATTGACCAGGACCTGGTGCACCTGCCGGGGATC
>JBAZKX010000479.1:0-2700 GCA_041650575.1 Desulfobaccales bacterium | reverse complement strand
AGCTGCAGGCCGATGGGCAGGCCCAGGGGAGAAAAGCCGCAGGGCACCGAAAGGCCGGGAATGCCTCCCAGGTTGGCGGAAATGGTGAAGATGTCCGACAAGTACATGGTCAGGGGATCATCCACCTTTTCCCCCAGGCGGAAGGCCGGGGTGGGCGCCACGGGGGTGGCGATCACCTGGCACTGGGTGAACGCGGCCTCGAAGTCCCGGCGGATCAAGGCCCGGACCTGCGAAGCTTTCTTATAATAGGCGTCATAATAGCCGGCGGACAGGGTATAAGTACCCAGCATGATGCGCCGCCGCACCTCGGCCCCGAAGCCCTGGGCCCGGGTCTGGGCGTACATGTCCAGCAGATTCTTGCCTTCGGCCCTAAACCCGTACTTCACCCCGTCAT
The DNA here is from genome assembly GCA_041650575.1 of Desulfobaccales bacterium. GTDB lineage: Bacteria > Desulfobacterota > Desulfobaccia > Desulfobaccales > 0-14-0-80-60-11 > 0-14-0-80-60-11. The sequence goes on along the minus strand of JBAZKX010000479.1, from coordinate 2,306 downwards.
AGCGGGCCAGGTTGGAGGAGGCCTCGGCCACCGCCAGGACATAATAGACCGCCACCGCGTATTCGGTGTGAGGCAGGCTCACTTCCACGAGTTCAGCCCCCAGGCCGGCCAGGGTCTTGAGGGCCTGTTGGACCGCGGCCTCGACTTCCGGGTCCAGGCCCGCGCCGAAAAATTCCCGGGGCACCCCGATCCTCAGCCCCTGGATGTCCCGGCCCAGCATTTCCTGGTAATCCGGCACCGGCGCGTTCACCGAAGTGGAGTCCTGGGGGTCATGGCCGGCAATGGCCTGAAGCAGGATAGCCGCGTCCCGCACGTCTTTGGTCAGGGGCCCGATCTGGTCCAGGGAGGAGGCGTAGGCCACCAGGCCGTACCGGGAGACCCGGCCATAGGTGGGCTTCAGGCCCACCACCCCGCACAGCGAGGCGGGCTGCCTAATGGAGCCGCCGGTATCCGACCCCAGCGACGCGATGCACAGGTCCGCGGCCACTGCCGCGGCGGAGCCCCCTGAGGAGCCGCCGGGAATGTAATCCCGGTTCCAGGGGTTGCGGGAGGGGCCGAAGGCCGAGTTTTCCGTGCTGGAGCCCATGGCGAACTCATCCATGTTGGCCTTGCCCAAAAAGACCGCCCCGGCCCGGCGCAGGCGGGCGCACACCGTGGCGTCATAGGGGGGCACGAAGTTCGACAGGATCCGGGAGCCGCAGGTGGTCCTGAGCCCTTTGGTTACCATGACGTCTTTGAGGGCCAACGGGATGCCGGTGAGGGGGGTGGCCTCGCCGCGTTTTAAGCGGGCCGCGGCCTCCTGGGCCATGGCCCGGGCGCCCGCGGGGTCCACGGTGATATAGGTGTTCAGCTCGCGGTCCTGGGCCTCGATGCGGCTCAGTATCGCCTCGGTCACCTCCAGCGGCGACACCTCGCCTTTGGCCAAGAGCGCCGCCAACCGGCTGATCGTCAGACTATGCACCGGATCTCCCACCCTCGCCTCCAATACCTTTCTCTTTCAAATCCAACCGACCCAACCTGGAACTTATGTCGATTCCTTTTCCGAAAACCCGGAACCCAGAACCCAAAACCTGCTTCAAATGATTCGGGGCACCAGAAAGGCCCCGTCTTCCTGGGCCGGGGCGTTATCCAGGGCGACCTCCCGGGACAGGCCCGGCCTGACGGCATCCTCTCTAAAGGCGTTGGACATCGGAATCACGTGGGCCAGGGGCGGCACCCCGGCGGTATCCAATTCCTGCAGCTTCTCCACATAGGCCAGGATATCGTTGAGCTGCCGGGTGAAAAGCTCGATTTCAGCGGGTTCCAGACTCAACCGGGCCAGTTGGGCCACGTGGAGCACTTCGTCGCGGGTCAGGGCCATAAAGGGTCTCCTTAGGAGCGCAGCACCGGGGCGCGGTCCGCACCGCTCAATGCAAAAAAACCGGCTATCCGGCCCCTTGGCCGGTAGAGCCGCGGGGCCGTTGTGCCAATCGTTATTATATAACGTATGGAGAAGTTGGGAACCAAGAGAAATCCGTCGCCGGGAATAACTCCCCCTCGTTGGTGCGGCCGGCCATCAGAGGCCCCAAACTACAAAAAACTTTCCCAATGCCTAACAAAACCGCGCCAAAAACAATCTTAGTTAAATGAAATAGTTACCCTTGCGAGCAGGAAATTTTGGCATACTAGTGGAAAAACCGTTGCCGAAAAGATATAGTTAATCATAATATCCAAATCAGGGGACCTATCCAGACGCCGCCCGCCCTTCTCCCGAGATTGGGCATTTCCCGCCATCTCGTGCAGATCAGAGAGTAGGGGGCGCGTTCCGGGTTGGACCGGTTAGGTCGCGGCGGCTGCCACATCGGGCCTCGACCGGAAAACCTGAAAATAAAGAGGAGATAACCGCCATCCCGGACCACCACCACCTCAAGGAGATTTCCCGTCAGATCCGCCTCGACATCATCGAGATGCTGTACCGGGCCGGTTCCGGTCACCTGGGCGGCTCCCTATCGGCCACCGATATCCTGGTGGCTCTCTTTTTTAGCGAGATGCGCGTCAACGCCGGCGACCCCTGCCGGATCGACCGGGACCGGTTTATCCTGTCCAAGGGTCACGGGGCCCCGGCCTATTACGCGGTTTTGGCCCGGCTGGGTTATTTCCCCCGGGAAGAGCTCTTTACCCTGCGCCAGTTCGGCAGCATCCTCCAGGGGCATCCCGATTCCGGCTGCACCCCGGGGGTGGAGATCCCCACCGGTTCCCTGGGCCAAGGCCTGTCCATCGCCAACGGCCTGGCCCTGGCGGCCCGTCTGAACGGCCATAGCGGCCGG
>JBAZKX010000478.1:0-2704 GCA_041650575.1 Desulfobaccales bacterium | reverse complement strand
TGAACCCCTCTCGGCCACCATGGCCGTGGGGGCGCTGGTCATCTTTGCGGGATTGGGAATGGTGATGTGGGAGAAGCGCCCACCCACGGCCTAGCCCCCGTTCCAAGTTTCAGGTTCCAGGTTTCAGGTTTAAGGCCAGGACGTTTTTCGACTTTGAACTTTGAACTTGGAACTATTTCAACAATTCCGCAACTATTGACACCAGCATAAGTAATGTCCTATACTTCGGGTGGGAGGTATCGTATGCGACCACCCGGCAATCAGCAAGAACTTGAGCGACGACGCCTTCGCGCTATTTGTCTTCTCCACGAGGGGCACGCCCCCGTCGAAGTAGCGCGGATCATCGGGTGCGACCGGCGGAGTGTGCGGCGATGGAATGCGAGCTATCGGAAGAGAGGGAAGCGAGGATTGCAAGCTCAGCCCGTGCCCGGGCGGCCGCTTAAATTGGATGCCTCCAACCGAAAGGCTCTGGAGCGGGCGTTGCTGCAGGGGGCGCAGGCGTGGGGATTTCCCACCGACCTGTGGACCTGTCCCCGGGTAGCGAAGCTCATTCAGGACCGGTTTGGCGTCCAGTATCATGTAGACCATATCGGACGGCTGCTCCGTGCGCTGGGGTGGAGCCTGCAAAAACCCCAGCGGCGGGCCGTGGAGCGGGACGAGAAGGCCATCCAGCGCTGGATTCAGAAGGAGTGGCCGAAGATAAAAAAAACGCCTCCCGCCTAAAGGCAGGCCTGGTGTTCATCGATGAGTCGGGATTCCTGATGGCCCCGTGGGTGCGTCGCACTTGGGCCCCACGGGGCCAGACCCCCTTGCTCTATCAGCGCGGACGGGCCCATCAGAAGGTGTCCGTTATCGCGGCCTTGTGCATTACTGCCCGCCGGGACCACCTGCGGTGCTATTTTCGCCTTCATCCTGGAGCCAACATTCGCACCCCTCAGGTGACCGCCTTCCTCCGTCAGCTGGCTCGGCAGCTCAATCGTGAACCGTTCCTGGTCATTTGGGATCGTCTCCAGGCCCATCGGCCCAAGACGGTGCAAACCATTTTGCACACGCCGCCGGCCCTCGGAAGCTATTTCTTGCCTGCCTATGCACCAGAGTTGAATCCGGTGGAAATGCTATGGGGCTATCTGAAAACCAATCCCCTGGCCAATGCGCCCTACTACACGCTGGAGGATCTTCGGAAAAGCACCCATTCGCATGGACGGGCCATCCAACGGCAGGAGCATCTGCTGCGATCGTTTATTGAACACGTCCCTCTTTCTTTGCGCCTATATTAGGACATTAATAATGCAGGGCACAGTAACCACGGATTGATCCGATCTAAGAATGCTTGCTGATAATCCATCAATAAATTACGCTTCTATCTTCAGCCTTCAGCCTGTACCTCTTCAGCCTATCTTAGCCCCGCACTCAGGGCAAAATTTCGCCCCCGGCGTCACGGGCTTGCCGCAGGCGGGGCAGGCCGCGCTCGTTGCCTTGCCGCATTCGGGGCAGAACTTGGCGCCGGCGGGGATGGGCTTGCCGCAGCTCGGGCAGGCCATCGTCCCCATCGGGACGGCCATCGTGGCCCCGCATCCCGGGCAGAACTTGGCCCCGGCCGGAACGGCGGCGTTGCATTTGGGGCAGGGCGTTGTAGTTGCGGCAGCTGGGGCGCCGCCTCCGGCCATGGCCTGCTGGAGCATCTGGGGCATGGCCATGCCGAGGCCGACGCCCGCGCCGAGGCCGACGCCCGCGCCGGCGACGCCGTTGCCGCCGGCCTTGGCGGCGTCCTGGATGGCCTGGGCGGCCTTGAACTTCATGTAGGCGTTGAGGTCGCCCACGGCGCCCATGCCGGCCCGCTCGTCCATCTTGGCCAGCACCTCGTCGGGCGGGGTGACGGAGGCCACCAGGAAGTCCACCAATTCCACTCCGTGTTTGGTGTAGTCGGTGGCGAGGCGCGCCTTGATCAGCGTCCCCAATTCGTCATAGACGGCGGGGAGGTCGAAGATGGTCTTGAGGTTCTCGCCCAGCACATCGGCCAGGCGGGCGGCGATCACGTCGCGGTAAAAGTCCTCCAGCTCCTCGGTGTGGTAGAGCCCCTGGCCGCCGACGATCTCGTTAACGAAGACCTGGCTGTTCTGGACGCGCAGGGAGTAGGTGCCGAAGGCGCGCAGGCGGACGAGGGAGAGCTCCTTGTCCCGGAAGACGATGGGCTCCTTGGTGCCCCACTTGCGGTTGATGAAGGTCTTCTTGTTGACGAAGACGACGCTGGCCTGGAAGGGCGACTTCTCGAACGGCACTGTCAGCAGGCGCGTCACCAGCGGCAGGTTCAGGGTGGCCAGGGTGTGGCGCCCGGGGCCGAAGGTGTCGAGGGCCTTGCCATCGCGGAAGAAGACGGCCTCCTGGTTCTCCTGCACGAGGAGCTGGGCGCCGAGGAAGATGTCGGCCGCGCCCTCCTGGGGAAAGCGGAAGACGACCTCATCGGGGGAGGTGGGGAAGTGCTGGATGACCTCGATGCGCTTCATTTCTGCACCCCCGACACCACCTGCACCAGCAGGTCCTTGCGCCCGCCGAAGGCCTTCTGGAGGTCTTTGACGGTCCGCTGGAGTTCGCCGGCGGGGGCCCCGGAATCCACGAGGGCGGCGAGGGCCTCGATCCGCCCGCAGAACTCCAGGTCGAAGGCGTACATCTGCTCCAGTTGGGGCTCCTCCACCTTGGCCACGTC
>JBAZKX010000477.1:0-2705 GCA_041650575.1 Desulfobaccales bacterium | reverse complement strand
CTGCTGCCTGGCAGGGCCAACGGCCCTCTGCTCCGGCGGCCCAGCCTCAGATGAGGCCCAGCCAATCGGCCCCTTGGCAGGGACGGCAGCAACTTCAGCAGGCTCGCGCTCCGATGCCTCAGCCCACTATGAGGCCGAATACCAACATGGCGGCTCGGCAACCGATGCTTGGCGGCATGGTGAATCGCGCCAGCTTCTCCGCTCCCAGAGGCGGTTCCGCTCCCACTATGCGTCGGCGGTAACTTCACCGGGTAAGATGGTAAGGGAGAGCGGCGGACTGAGTTTCCCGCTCTCCTTTTTTGTGCCTTAATGCTTCGCACCCCTTTTTATCAACCTCAACCCCGATAAATTCACCAGACCCATCGGCTTTTTCCTTGTTCTTCCCCGCCAAATCGATTAGAACCGGAACGAGACCGCGGTCTCGATGATGGAGAAGGCCTCAAGTGACCGCGGCGTCCGTAACCTCGCAGTGTATCCGACACCCCCAACGGAAAGGCGGCATGACCGATAAACTCCCCTGGCTGGGCTTAAGGAGCATCCCCGGAGTCGGGCTGGTGCTGGCCCAGCGCCTCATCCAGCGCTACGGCGGCCCCGCCGCGGTCTTTCAGGCCTCTTTCCGGGACCTGGTGGCCATCAGGGGGATCAGCCCGGCCATCGCCCAGGCCATCCTGGGTTTCCGCGACTGGGATAAACTCGAAGCCCATCTGGCGCGGCTCACGGCCTGCGGAGCCGAGATGGTTACCCAGGACGACCCCCGCTTCCCCGCCCGGCTCCGGGAGATTCCCTATCCGCCGCCGTTTCTCTTCATCAAAGGGACGCTGGAGCCTGCTGACCACCTGGCAGTAGCCATGGTGGGGACCCGGGGAGCCTCCTATTACGGCCTCAAGGCCTGCCGCCGCCTGGCCGGAGCCCTGGCGGTGCGGGGGGTGACGGTGGTGAGCGGCCTGGCCCGGGGCATCGACACCGCGGCCCACCAGGGTGCTTTAGAGATGGGCGGCCGCACCCTGGCGGTGCTGGGCTGCGGCCTGGACGTGATCTACCCGCCGGAGAACCGCAAACTTTACCAGGAGATTCCGGCGCACGGCGCCCTGGTGAGCGAATTTCCCCTGGGCGCGCCCCCGGAGGCCAAAAATTTCCCCATCCGCAACCGCATCATCAGCGGTCTGGCCGCGGGAGTGGTGGTGGTGGAAGCCGGGGCGACCAGCGGCACCGCCATCACGGTGCGCTACGCCCTGGACCAGGGCCGGGAGGTCTTCGCGGTGCCCGGTCCCATCGACTCCCCCACCAGCACCGGGCCGCATCGCCTGATCCAGGAGGGGGCCAAGCTGGTTCAGGACGTGGATGACATCCTCCAGGAACTGCCCGGGATGGTTAAAGGTCCCGGTCCTCTGTTCAGCCCCGCGGCCCCGCCCGGCCGGGTGGCGGAGGCCCCTGGCCCCAGCCGACCCGCGCCGGAAGACCCCCTGCTCCCGCTGCTGGGCTCCGAACCTATGCAACTGGAAGAACTGGTCCGAATCTCGCGCCTCCCCGCTAAGGATGTCCTGACCCGCCTCACCCTCCTGGAACTCCAGGGCTTGGTGAAAGAGTTGCCGGGCAAGTGCTATGTGCTGGGGGGATGAAGAGAAAAAAGCAGTGGATTTTTGGCGGAACCGTCAATAGCTTGGCGCAATCGGCATAGTTTCCCGGTCCTCCATAACCGCGCCGCATGTGCCCAATTTTTCCCCGGCGCGGATTTTTTTCTACTTTTCATTGGCTAAGACGACGCGAATAATTATTATAAGATAATCGCGCCAAAGATTGGAGTTAGGTGGCAATATGGCCGAACTAACCGGCAAGACCTTGATCATCACCGGGGCCTCCATGGGGATCGGCCGGGCCGTGGCCCTGGAGTTGGCCGGCCGGGGGGTCAACCTGGTATTGAACGCCCGGCACGCCCCGGCCCTGAAGGAGGCGGCTGCGGCCTGCGGCGCCCTGGGCATTGAGGCCCGTTCGGTATCCGGCAATGCCGCGGCCTCTGAAACCGCCGCGACCCTCGTGGTCGAGGCCCTCAGCCTGGGCGGCTTTTACGGCTTTATCCACGCCGCCGGAGTCGTCCACCCCGGGCCCCTGTTGTGGGAGTTGGACCCCCGGGACTTCGAAGAGGAGCTGGAATCCCACGTTACCGCGGCCTATCAGCTCATCCGGGCCGCGCTCCCCGAGTTGATCCAGCAGGGCGCCGGGCTGGCGGTCTTTTTCGGGTCCGCCGCCGCGGATGCCCTCATCCCCGGGGTCGGGGCCTACTCTCTGGCCAAAGCCGCGGAGGAGCGCCTGGCCCGGCAACTGGCCTACGAGGCCCCCCAGATTACTACCTTTATCTACCGGCCGGATGCCACCGAAACCCGGATGCAGCAGCAAGCCCGCGATGCGGCAGGCGGCGGGGCAGAGACCCTGCACCGGATCTTCCGGAGTTATAAAGAGCGGGGCGAACTCAGCACCCCTGAGAAAGAAGCCCGGGCCCTGGTCCAGATTTTGATGCACAACCCCCGGCGCTTCCACGGCAAAATCGCGGAATAAGCAGTCCCGGCCCCCTTAACCGAAACAACCCCGGTGACGCAAAATATCGCTCCCCAGGCCGGCTCCGCGGCCTGAAAGCCGCCATCTTGATTGACCCTGAATCATCAAATTGTATATAACCTAGCCTATGCCAAAATCATTGCTTATCGTCG
>JBAZKX010000476.1:0-2712 GCA_041650575.1 Desulfobaccales bacterium | reverse complement strand
TTCCCAAAAACCGGTAAGCGAAGTCATGAGTCCCATCAAGGTCACCATTGCCGGCGGCGACTCCATTGCCAAGGCCGTCTTCCTGATGATCAAGGAAAACGTGGGCATGATGCCGGTGATCCAGGACAGCAAAGTGGCCGGGATGATCAGGCTCAGCGATCTGTTTACCGAAATCTCCAAACTGGTGCTGGGCGAGTGAGCCGCGCCCCGGCCCCCTGTAAATAATAAGGAGTGAGCTGTCATGGCCGAAGATATTAAAAAAATGCCCGTAGGCGCCGGCCTGCCGGAGATGCCGGAAGAGATCAAACTGGCGCCCAAAAAGGTGGCGATTGATTATAAACGCATAATTTTTATCCTCTTAGGTCTGGGAGTCTTTATCTTGTTTTATCTCATTCCCGGTCTGCCGGACGCGGTTGATCCGGGGGGAAAGGTCTTTAAGCTGCCCTGGGCGGGTAAGATGGCCCTGGGCCTCTTTCTCATGGCCGGAATCTGGTGGGTCTTTGAGGTTATGCCCATCGGGGTCACCGCCATCGCCATCGGCCTGTTCCAGGTGCTTTTCTACATCCGTTCGGCCAAGGAAGCACTGGGCGATTTCCTGGACCCCTCCGTCTGGTTTATCTTCGGGTCTGTGGTCATCGGCACCGCCTTCTCCGCCTCGGGGCTCACCAAGCGCATGGCCTACAAGATGCTCACCATCGTGGGGGAAAGAACCAATCTGATTCTGCTGGGGACCTTCCTGGTGGTGGCCGCTATGACCCTGATCATGGCCCACACTGCGGTGGCCGCCGCCATCTTCCCGCTGTTGCTGGCCATCAATGCCTTGTACAGTGAATCCGACCAGCCCACCCGGTTCGGCAAGGGCCTGTTCATCGGCATGGCCTGGGCCGCAGGCGCCGGCTCCATCATCACCTTTCTGGGCGCGGCCCGGGGCGTGGCTGCAGCCGGCATGTTCAAGCAGTTCACTGGCAACGATATCGGCTTCTTCGAACTCATTTATTATATGCTGCCCATGGGACTTTTAATGGTCTTCGCCATCTGGCTGATTATTATTACCTGCTTTAAGCCGGAGCGGGCGGTCATCGAGGGACTCCGGGAAAAAGCCGGGGATTTGAGCAGAGAGCTGGGCCCCATGAACCACAAGGAAAAATTCGTGGTGCTCATGGTCATCGTTATCGTGGGACTCTTCATGGCCAAGGCTTTTCTGCCCATCCGGGCTTTTACGGACCTGGACCGGGCGGGCATCATGCTGGTAGGCACGGTACTCTTCTTCCTCACCCGCACCCTCACGGTGGAGGACCTGGAGACCATCCCCTGGAATATTATTCTTCTGTTCGGCGGGGCCATGTCCATAGGCTTTTGCCTGTGGCAGACCAAGGCCGCGGAATGGCTGGCGGTTCACTGGCTGTCCTTCTTCCTCAACGCCCCCTGGCTGGTGTTCGTGTTGGGCATCGCCTTCTTCGTCCTGATCATGACCAACTTCATCATGAACGTAGCGGCCATCGCCATCGCCCTGCCCGTATCCCTGGTCATCGCCAAGTATTTGGGAGTCGCCCCCCACGTCATCCTCTTTGCCTCTCTGGTCACCGCGGGCATGCCCTTTAACCTGCTCATCGGCGCCGCGCCCAACGCCATCGCCTATGAGAGCAAACAGTTTACCACCGGGGAGTTCTTCGGGTACGGCTGGATTCCCAGCCTGGTGCTCATGGCCCTCCTGGCGGTATTTGTCTATTTCATCTGGCCCATGATGGGGATGCCGGTATTGGCGCCGAAATAATTTCCTCCGACCGGGAAACCGGGTGCCGTGGTGCCCGGTTTTCCCCAGTTGCACGATCAATCACGCGATGCTTAAAGGGGATTCGCAATGCGCAATCGGTTGGTTTTCTCTCTGAATATTCTGATATGTCTATCAATCGTCGGGGGACTGACTGTCTCGGCGGCTCTCGCGGCCCCGGCTCCCGCCGGCGACCACCTGGCGGTCTCCGGGTTGGTCACCAATCCCATGGGCAAGGGCCTCAAGGAAGTGGAAGTGGAAGTGCTGGTAAACGGCCAGCACGTCAAGCCTACGGGCAAAGACGCGGAAATAACCACCGGCAAGCCCGGCGGCTATGTAGCGGATTTCATCCTTCCTCCGGGCACCCTGCCTGCCTCCAAAGTCGAGGTCCAAGCCTCCAAGCCCTCATGGAAACCCATCCCGGCTACCCCGGTTCAGGTAGTGGAGGCGGGGGTGGACGCCCAAGGCAACAAATTGTTCCAGGCGGCTAAGAACCTCACCCTGAACCGCACCACGACCGCGGGCTTCTGGATCGCCGCCATTATCCTGCTGTTGGTTTACGTGGTCATTTCCCTGGAGTTGATGCACCGCACCCTGGTGTCCTTTCTAGGCGCGGCCCTCATCATCTTCATCACCTACACTCTGGGACATTGGGACAAGTCTTTTTACATCATCTCCTTCGACGAGGCCATGGGGGCCATCGACCTGAACGTCATCTTCCTGCTCATGGGCATGATGCTCTTCGTGGGGGTGATGAAAAAGACCGGCATGTTCCAGTTTCTGGCCTACAAGGCTTATGCCTGGGCCAGGGGCAACGTTTTTGTGCTCTCTTTAATTCTTCAAGTCATCACCGCGGTGGTCTCGGCTTTCCTGGACAACGTCACCACCATGCTCCTGGTGTTGCCGGTGACCATCGAGATCGCCGTCACCCTGAAGATCAA
>JBAZKX010000475.1:0-2723 GCA_041650575.1 Desulfobaccales bacterium | reverse complement strand
TTACAGCGCCAAGTCAGAAAATAAACCCTTCCAGGCTCCTGCCAATGCGGCAAAGTTCTTCGGGTAATTTTAAAAGACTGCACAGGCGAGACGCCCGTGCCACCTTTTCTATTATTATTCTTCAAGGACCTTCCCTGGTTGGCCAAGACCCCAAGCTGTTCCAAGCCCTATTTTTTCAGGAAAGCCGCAACCGTCCGGTTAGTCTCCCCCGCGTCCTCCTCCAACGGAATATGCCCGCAGTGGGGCAGGACGGCCAGCTCGGAGTTGGGGATATCCCGCTTGAAATTCTCGCCCACCGACAGCGGCACCACCTCGTCGTCTTCCCCCCAGACAATCAGCACCGGCACGCTGATGGTCTTGTATCGGGCCGTGAGAGCCTCGATATCCTCGGGCACTATCTGTTTGGCGGTCTGCGTCACCGCCTCCCGGGACCCGGGCAGACTGCCGTAATAGGCATAGGTATCGATCTGCTCGTCGGTGATCTTATCCTTGTTGTAATAACTTTTGCGCAGCACCATCATGGTGGCGAACCGGGGCGACAACAACCGGCCTCCCACGCTGCCGATCACGGGCATCTTGGCAAACCGGATGAACCAGGGCATCTTCTGGGGGTAGCCGGCGCTGTCGATGAGCACCAGCTTCTTGATCCGGGCCGGCGCCTCCTCCCGCACCTGGAAATAGGTCATGAGGGTCACCGCGCCGCCCATGGAATGGCCCATAATCACCAAGTCGTGCAGGTCCTGGCTGCGGATGAAGGCCGCCACCATATCGGCCTGGTCGGCCACCGCGTACTTGCCGTCCGCGGGTTTATCCGACAATCCGTAGCCCTTGAGATCAATGGCAAACACCCGGTGATCCTTAGCCAGCTCCGGCGCCAGATAGCGCCAGGTATAGGTGCAGCCCCCGAACCCGTGCAGCAGGATAACCGGCGGCCCCTGACCGGCTTCGTAGTAGTTGATCTTGATCCCCTGATAATCAAAGACCTTCCGCTCGCCCCAGGATTTGTCCAAATCCGCCGGCGGCGCCGGCACCCGGGCGCAGCCGATGAGCATTATGAGCAGCAAATAACCGGGTAAGAGTATCTTAATTGAGCGCATAATTTATGAAACATCCCTGTAGTGGCGCCGGCCTCCGGCCGGCGGGCCTTCCTTACCTTCATCACATGCTAACAAACTGCCTACCGTAAATCAATCACCCGGGGCGAGGTCTCCGCGGCCCGGTTCAGCGAGCCCGGCTCCACCAGTTTGACTCGCGGCTGGACGCCGATGCCCTGGGCTAATTGGTGGGCGATCTCCTGGAGCATCTCCCGCTGCTTAGTCATCTTGTCGAAGAACAATTCCTCCCGGACCTCGATCCTCACCTCCAGGTAGTCCAGGTGCCCTTCCCGGCCCACCACCAACTGATAGGCCGGCTCCTCCCCCTGGATGGCGGCCAAGACCTGCCCCACCCGGTTCGGGAAGATGTTGGTGCCCTTGACGATGACCACTTCGTCGGCCCGGCCCTCGATGCGGCTCATCCGGGCCAGGCTGCGGCCGCAGGGGCAGGGCTCATAGAACAGGCGCACCAGGTCGCCGGTGCGGAAGCGCACCAGCGGCGTGGCCTCCCGGGTGAGGGTGGTGATGACCAGCTCCCCCAGTCCACCGGGCGGCAGGAGCTCGCCCGTGACCGGGTTAATCACCTCGGGCAAAAAATGGTCCTCGCTGACGTGCATGCCCGGCAGATGGCGCTCCGCGCATTCTCCCGCCACGCCGGGGCCCATGGCTTCGGACAGGGCGTAGTGGTCCAGCGCCGCGGTATAGAGACGGGCCTCGATTTCGGCCCGCATGGCTTCGGTCCAGGGCTCCCCGGCCAACAGCGCCAGCTTCAGGTGCAGATTCTTGGGGTCCACCCCCGCGGCCTCCATCTGGTCGGCCAGCACCAGGGCATAAGAGGGCGTCGAAATCAGGACGGTGGTGCGGTAGTCCCGCATCACCTGAATCTGGCGGGCCGTGAAGCCGGGGCCGGAGGGGATCACCGAGGCCCCCAGGAGTTCCACCCCGTAGTGGATGCCGAAGGCGCTGGTCAACAGGCTGTAGCTTAAGGTCACCTGGACCACGTCGTCCCGGTCCACCCCCGCGGCGGTGAGGATGCGGGCCGCCAGTTTGGCCCAGTTCCTGAGGTCCCGGGCGGTGTAGCCCATGACGATGGGGTTGCCGGGGCTGCCGGTGGAGGAGTGGATGCGCACCACCTCCCGGAGGGGCACTGCAAACATCTCGTAGGGATAGGCCCGGGCCAGGTCGTGGCGGGTGGTGAAGGGCAGGCGGGCCAGATCCTCCATGGACCGGCAGTCTTCGGGCAGGAAGCCGAGATCGTCGAACTTCTTCTTGTAGAACTTGACGTTCTTATAGACCCGGGTGAGAGTGGCCTGGAGCCGCTCCAACTGCAACTGCGCCAACTCCTGCCGATCCATGGTCTCCGCATCTTGGTCGAAGATTGCCATTTTAAACCCCGTTTTCGATTTTCGGTTTTCGGGCTTAATCCTGACTCCTATCCCTGATTCCCGCTAGTCTTCCTCCCGGCCCAGGTAGGCCTCGATAACCCTGGGGTCCCGGCGGATATCCCGGGGCAGGCCCGCGGCGATGACCTGGCCGTGGTCCAGGACTACGATGCGGTGGCACAGCCCCATGACCAGGGTCATGTCGTGTTCGATGACCAGGAGGGTGATTCCCAGGGAGAGCAGCTTT
>JBAZKX010000474.1:0-2724 GCA_041650575.1 Desulfobaccales bacterium | reverse complement strand
ATATCACCGATTACGGGATTTTCGTTGATCTCGGCGGCCTGGACGGGCTGCTCCACATAACCGATCTCTCCTATGGCCGGGTGCGCCACCCCGCGGACCTCTTCAAGGTGGGCGACACCATCATGGTCAAGGTGTTGAGCTTTGATGCGGAAAAAGAGCGCATCTCCCTGGGCCTGAAGCAACTGACCCCGGACCCCTGGAGCGTGGTGGAGGAGAAATTTCCTCTGGGCGGCCGGGTGACCGGCAAGGTGGTCAGCCTCACCGATTACGGGGCCTTCGTGGAGCTGGAGCCGGGCGTGGAAGGGCTCATCCATATCTCGGAGATGTCCTGGACCCGGAAAGTGCGCCATCCTTCCCAGGTGCTGAGCGTGGGCGACGTGGTGGAAGCCACCGTCCTGGAGCTGGAGCCCAACCGCAAGCGCATCTCCTTAAGCTTAAAGCAGGTGGAGCCTAATCCCTGGGAGGTCATCGGCGAGAAATACCCGGTGGGCTCGGTGATTGAAGGCAAGATCAAAAACATCACCGACTTCGGCATCTTCATCGGCATCGACGAAGGCATCGACGGCCTGGTTCACATCTCGGATATCTCCTGGACCAAGCGTTTCAAACACCCCTCGGAGTTGTTCAAGAAGGGCCAGGTGATCCAGGCCAAGGTCCTCTACATCGACAAGGACAACGAGCGCTTTTCCCTGAGCATCAAGGATCTGGCGGACAATCCGTGGCAGTCCATCGACCAGCGCTTCCCGGTGGGCTCCATCGTCTCCGGACCCATCACCAATATTACCGATTTCGGGCTGTTCGTCGAGGTGGAGGAAGGCATCGAAGGCCTGATCCACATCTCGGAACAGAGCCGGGATAAACAGAAGATGGCGGCGCTCAAGGTGGGGGATGTCATCCGGGCCAAGGTCATCCACAGCTCGCCGACCGAACGGCGCATCGGGTTGAGCATCCGGAAAATGGAGGCCGACGAGGAGCAGTCCCATTACCGGGATTATCTGCACTCCCGTACGGAAGCCACCTCCAACCTGGGGGATATCCTCAGAGAGACCTTGGAAGAAAAACAGGGCAAGAACAACAACTAAGGTGCCATGAAAACGCGGACTTTCTGGACCGGTTGTCTGATTACCATCCTGGCGGTGCTCTTCTTCCTGGGGCTCTCCGGGGTGGTCCTGGCGCTCTTGGGCAAGGGCAGTCTCTTCGGCCCGGGAGAGAAGGTCGGGGTGGTCGAGGTTAAGGGTGTGCTCACCGAGTCCCGCACCATCATCAAGCAACTGGACCGCTACCGGGACGATAGCAGCATCAAGGCCATCGTCCTGCGCATCGACTCCCCGGGCGGCGCCGTAGGCCCCGCCCAGGAGATCCTGCGGGAGGTGGAGAAGGTCCGCACCAAGAAGAAGATCGTGGCTTCCCTCGGGACCGTGGCCGCGTCCGGGGGCTACTATATCGCCTGCGGCGCCGACCTGGTCATGGCCAACCGGGGCACCGCCACCGGCAGCATCGGCGTGATCATGCAGTTTGCCAACGTGGAGGGCCTGACCAAGAAGATCGGCCTGGATTTCTTCAATCTCAAGTCCGGCCGCTACAAAGACGTGGGCTCGCCCTTCCGCCCCATGACCCCGGAAGATAAGGCCTATCTCCAGGTGCTCATCGACAACATCTACCAGCAGTTCTTAAATGACGTGGCCCGCAACCGCAAACTTCCCCTGGCCAGAGTGCGGGCCCTGGCCGAAGGCAAGATCTACACCGGCGAGGAGGCCAAACAAGCCGGCTTGGTGGACGAGTTCGGCAACCTCCCGGACGCCATCGACAAGGCCGGCAAATTGGGCGGCATTAAGGGCAAGGTGAAGGCGGTGTATCCCGAAAAAGAAGGCTTTTCCCTGCTGCGCCTTCTCCTGGGCCAGGATACCGAAGACACCCTGAGCCGGCTCAAAGCCCTGCCTTACCCCGAACCGGCCTTTTTGCCGACCTGGTTCCGCTAAAACCTGAAAGCGTCTCCGCGCCTTGCAAAGAGGCTGATAAAGGCTATCCCGATTTCTGCATACCTGCCTCCCTTTTCGCCTCTTCGCCTTTTCCCCTTTTCGCCCCGGAGTTTTAACCATGCGGACTTTCCAGGAGATTAAGGACAATTACCGGTTCTCGGAACCGGACATCGAGATTTTAAAAAGCCTGTTGCCCGTGGTGGAACCCCACGCCGAGCGGATGGTTGACGACTTCTACAACCTGTTCCTGCAAATCCCCGATGCCGCCAGGTACCTGCAAGACGACCGCCAGATCGCCCGGTTGAAGGGCATGCACCGGCTCTGGCTGCTGGCCCTGTTCCAGGGCCCTTATGACGAGCGCTATTTCCAGCGCCTGCAACGCATCGGCCTTGCGCACGTGCGCATCAATCTGTCGGCCCACTTCGTTTACGTCGGCATGAACCTGATCCGGCGGCACCTTTACCAGATCATCAGCACCGAAGTGGACCCCCGCCAGCGGGAGAGCGCCTTGCAGGCGATGGAAAAAATCCTGGACCTGAACCTGGACATCATCGCCCGGACTTACCACGAAGAAGAGCTCCGCCGGGTCTTCCTCTCGCAAAAGCTGGACTCCCTCCTTATCCGGTTTTCCCAGCGCTTCACCTTCGGCCTCAACATCCTCCTGGTGGTGGGCCTCCTGGGCCTGTCCCTGGGGGCGGTGGGCCTCGTGGTCCAGGATGTGATCCATATCGCCCAGGGGAATCTT